>JAUHYO010000148.1 GCA_030426325.1 Gammaproteobacteria bacterium
CACGCCGGTGCCGCCAAGGCCGCAATAGCCGCCCGGATTCTTGGCCAGATATTGCTGATGATAGTCTTCGGCGTAATGGAATTTCTTGAGCGGCTCGATGGCTGTTGTGATCTGTCCCAACCCGGCTGCCGAAAGACTTGCCTGGTAGGCCTCAAGAGATGCCCGCGCAATGTCAGTCTGCGATTCATCCGTGGTCAGAACAATCGAACGATACTGTGAACCGATGTCGTTGCCCTGCCGGTCGCCCTGCGTCGGGTCATGGCTTTCCCAGAAAACTTTGAGCAAGTCGCTGTAGCTGACGACGGCCGGGTCAAAGACCACCAATACAACTTCGGCATGACCGGTCTGTCCGCCGCAAACCTCCTGGTATGTCGGGCTGTCTGCCGTGCCTCCCGCGTAGCCGGAGGCGGTCGTGTGAACGCCATCAAGCTGCCAGAACCGCCGCTCGGCACCCCAAAAACAACCGAGCCCGAAAACGGCCTGCTGCAAATGCTTGTCGAACGGACCAATAAGGGAATTGCCATTAACGAAGTGGCTGTCTGGGTGATTCATTTGTTTTTTCCTGCCGGGATGTTGCGAATTATTCGGACTCTTCCTGATCGGATCTTAATGCATCCAGGTCAGCCTGCGTAAAGCCGAACTCGTGTTCGAAAACCAGGTCTTCTGCATCGACCGGGTCGCCATTGACAAATCGCGGGCGAAACATTCGTCGGCGAACTTCCCGGTGCACAACGGCTTGCATGTCGGTGAATTCCGGCGGATCGACTTCAGTCCTGAGGTCGCGAATCCTGCCACGCGACGTGACATTATAAGTGACGGTCACCTTGCCTTTCAGCAATTCGTCGGGGGGCACTTCGCCGATGGGTCCGCGACCGGCAAAAATGGGCAAGGGATCTTCACGAATTGGCGACGGGTTGGCGAATAGTTCATCACGAAGCGTGATTCGCTCCGGGTCGGACGAAAGATAGTCCCAGGTTTGCGAATACATCGTACGGGCCCGGTTTTGCGAATTGGTGTAATTGTAGTAGTCGGCCAAAGCCATTCGCGTGCGCGCCGACTCGCGCCAGTCCATGTCTTCGGCATCTTCAGCAATCCGGGCGGCCCGCTTGAAATACGCCTCGCCATTGGCAACCGTACCTTGTTGCTGCACTGTCGCCATTGACATGTCGACGAAATAAAACGATTCGCCCAGGCGTCGAAGGGGCTCAACCAGCAACGGCGAATTCTTGCCCTGGCTGCTTTCGATAATGCGTATCGTGCGCCGGTAGGTAATTCGTTCGTCTGCGTAGTAGCCAGCCCGATGCTGCCAGTCGGCACGAGACATCAGTGTCGGCAACAGTCCCATCGGGTCTTCCTCGAAGAACTTGACGTTGACGATGTGAATTCGATCGAGGATGTCACGTGCGGATTTCGGGTCACCCATGCGAATGTAGGTTTCGACCAGGGACTCGAGGATTTCAACCTGATCAATATTGTGCGGACCATCGTTGACGTGCGTGATGTGCGCGGCACGTTCGAATGTCTGCCTGGCCTGGTCAGGGCGGCCGATCGCCAGCTGCGCGGCACCGAGCCCTTTCAGCGGGTTGATCAACGCGTCATTCAGGCGGTCTTCTGTGTATTCGATAATTTCAACGGCTGATGTGAAGTTCTGAATGGCAGCATCGTATTGCTTGTTGCTGTGTTGCACGATGCCGAGGTTGTTCAATGCGCTCGCAGTTTCGCGAGATCGCGGGCCATAAATCCTGATGGCCATTTCCACAATGCGCTTGGCTGCGATGTCGGCTTCGTCGAGCGTGCCAGTGCCAACCAGCCGGCGGTAACGCGCGAATTCCTCCAGCAGCATTTCTTCGCTGATCTCTTCGCCAGGTTCCTCCGCGTCGGCGGTGGCCGGTGCGTCGGCAACAGTTTCGTCAGTGACCGGATCGTCAGCGACCGGCACGGTCTGGTCCAGCGGGTTTTCGAACTCGACCGTTGCAACGTCGTCATCCTGTGCGATGACGATGCCGGGCAACAACAGGAAGGAAAAAATTGCGGCGTGAAATTTATTGTTTGTCATGCTTTCGGGAGCTTCGATTTCCAGTCGAGAGGCCCGCTGGCCTCGTATTCATTAGGACCGAATGGTGCCACATTAGTTCGGGTACCGGCAGATCCCTTCTGTTGGACTACTATAGCAATTGCGCGGGTCTCGCAAATCAGAAATCCAAACCGAGTTGTCGCTTGGCAGGATGCAAAAACCGAGTGCAATCAAGGTTTTGCTGATACGAGCCAGCATCGAGTTGCAGGGCTTTCGCGGCTTTCTGGAATCGGGCAGCGAGCATGTCGGCATAGGGTCCGCGGCCTGTCTGCCGATGGCCAAAGCGAGCGTCATAGGTCTTGCCGCCGCTTGCCTGTCGGACAAGGCTCATGACGTGTGCGGCGCGCTCCGGGAAATGATCGTGCAGCCATTCGTCGTACAGGGATTTCAATTCGTGGGGCAATCGCAGGAAGATATAGCGCGCCTGCGTGATGCCAGCACCGGCAGCCGCGTCGAGAATGGCTTCGATTTCATCGTCGTTGATTGCGGGAATAATCGGGGCAACCAGCACGCTGACCGGCACACCGGCATCCGTGAGTTTTCGAGCCGCCTTTAACCTCGCGCCTGCCGATGGGACTCGCGGCTCCATGATGCGCTTCAGGTCCGGGTTCATCGTCGGAATGGAGATTGCGATCGAGCAGAGCCGGTCTTTTGCGAGATCCGCCAGCAAGTCGATATCACGTGCCACCAAATGACTCTTGGTGATGATATTGACCGGATGACGGTACTCGACAAATTGCTTGAGCAGCTGGCGGGTTATTTCAAGCGATTTCTCCGCTGGCTGGTAAGGGTCGGTGTTTGCACCAATGGTGATCGCCTTGCAAACGTAGGCCGGTTTTTGCCACTCATCGAGCAACCTCGCTGCGGCGTTCGGCTTGTAAAAAATTTGCGTTTCGAAATCGAGGCCGGGTGATAAATCCAGGTAACTGTGACTGGGCCGCGCATAGCAATAAATACAGCCGTGCTCGCAGCCGAGGTAGGGATTGATTGACTGGTCAAACGGGATGTCCGGCGAGTCATTGCGGCTGATTATCCTGCCCGCCGGCATGGCCTTGATTACGGTCTCGGGTGCGATCGAGGCCAGGCGATCGTCCTCCTCCGGATCAGGCTCGGTCTGCTGGATGGCGAAGCGGCCGTGGGGTGCGGAGGATGCGCCGCGGCCCTTGTGCGGGGAAGGAGGCATGACGGAATCCAGTACTGTATAAATACACAGTACTGGTGAGCATCGTCCGCGTCAACAGGTCGAGATTAGTTGAGCACCTTGTAGCCTCGTCCCCGGAGGCAGCGCTTGAAGACCTGTTGCTTGTCACGATCAGCCTTGAGGCCGGAACGCGTCGCGCCGATCAGCGCTCCGGTGGCTGCGCCACGTCCGACATCGTCGTGGATAGCACCGCCGACAGCTCCGACGGCTCCGCCCGCGCCAGCACCCTTGGCGGCACCCTTGCTAACCTCGATTTGCTCGCTGTAGCCCTCACAATCGGCCCAGTCCTGTGCGAACTGGTCCGGATTGACACCCTTCATGTCGACGATCGGGTCAGGGTGGGCTGCGCAGCCGGCCAGTCCGGCACAAAACGCGACAGTGACCAGGAATTTGATTTTATTCATGATTTTGATGGTCCATGGCATCATGCCTTAACTAACGTATTACGACACATTTGGTTTACACATGGCATCAGCACATCACGAGTCAACCGCACGGGCAATACTTTACGCCTTCATCGCCAACTTCGGAATTGCGATTGCGAAGTCCTGGGCCGCCTGGCTGACGGGTTCCGGCAGCATGCTGGCGGAGGCCATTCACTCCTATGCAGACACGGGCAACCAGGTGTTGTTGTACCTCGGCCTCAAGCAGTCCCAGCGTCCCGCCGACGCCGAGCATCCGCTGGGCTACGGCAAGCTGAGTTATTTCTGGAGCTTTATCGTCGCGATTCTGCTGTTCAGCATGGGCGGCCTGTTCTCGATTTACGAAGGCGTGCACAAATTGCAGCACCCGGAACCCCTGTCGCAGCTCTGGGTCGCAATCCTCGTATTGAGCATCGCGATTTTGCTGGAGGGTGGGTCCCTGTTTGGGGCACTGCGCGAAATCAAAAAAGTCCGTGGCGAGCGGCCGTTTCGGGAATGGCTCAAACATACGAGAAGTTCGGAGCTGGTGGTTGTTCTGGGTGAAGACATCGGCGCGCAGCTGGGCCTGATGTTTGCGCTCGGATTCCTCGTGATCGCGGCGATCACCGGGAATCCGGTTTACGACGCAATGGGATCAATCTGTATTGGCGTGATACTGATCCTGATTTCGATTTTTATCGCCCTGCGTATTCGTTCATTGCTGGTCGGACGCTCAGCGGACCCGGACATCCAGGAAGTCGTCGACCAGGTGATTGCGAACCATGAGGGCATCGAGCAGGTCTTCAATGTCATCACCATTCAGTTCGGGCCCGACACCATGCTCGCGGCGAAAATCAGGTTGCGGTCGGACATGAGCATTATCGATGCGGTTAACCGCATCAACGTCCTGGAACGGGAACTCAAACAGCGCGTACCAAAACTTCGCTGGTGCTTTATCGAGCCCGATAACGAAGACTAGCCGGCCTGACAGTTATTCAATCTGCGTACTGCTTGTAAAGGTGCACATCCTGCTGCGGGTACGGGAAGCTGATGTCGTCTTTATCGAAGCGTTTCTTGATCGCTTCAGTCAGGTCGAACTTGACCGCCCAGTAGTCCGGCGAATTGACCCACGGCCGCACAAAGAAATTGACGCTGCTGTCGCCCAGTTCCGCAACAGCAATCAACGGTGCCGGTTCTGCAAGTATTCGACTTTCTGCCTCGATGAGTTCCTTGATGGTGGCCCGAACCTTGTCGAGATCATCGTCGTAGCTGACGCCAATAACCATGTCGATGCGACGGGTGCTGTTGGCCGAGTAATTGGTGATGATGCTGTCCATGATCTGGCTGTTGGGCACAATAATCTGCTTGTTGTCGCCGGTCTTCAGGACAGTGGTCAGAATCTGTACCTGCTCAACGCTGCCTGAAATGCCGGCGGCTTCGATGAAGTCGCCGACCCGGTAAGGGCGGAACAACACGATCAACACGCCTGATGCAAAATTCGACAACGACCCCTGCAGAGCCAGACCGACCGCCAGGCCGGCGGCGCCGAATATTGCAATGAACGATGTCGTTTCGACGCCCAGAGCACCAATAACCGCGATAACCAGTACGACCATTAACGCGGTGCGCGCGAGGTTGCAGATAAATGTTTCCAGCGTCTTGTCGACTTCCTGGCGCTGCATCACCGTGCGTAAACCACGCACTGCAAATCGAATGATCATGCGACCGATGTAATAAATCGCCAGCGCAGTGAGCACCTTGATGCCAAGGTCCAGGCTGAGGTCCAGTCCTTTTTCCTGCAAGAGTTCCGGGAGACTTGCCCAGTCGAATGATGCGGCTTTCGTCGCGGTATCTTCGTCCACTTAATCTATATCCTTTCTATTGTCCGGGTATGCCAGCAAAGCCCGGTTTGAATCGAAATATTCGATACGGCCCCTGAGCCTTGATGTGTTCGTTTGATTTCAGGATGAGTTCGGGCAATGCGCTATCGGCAACGTACAAATAGCCGTCGGGTCCAAAGGACAGCGCATCAGGCCAGCGAATCTCACGCGACTGTAACACGGTCGATAGCTGACCCGCCCGATTCACACGGAAAATCGCGTGATGTTCGATATCCGTGATGTAGACATTGCCGTCGGTGTCGATGCTCAGGCCGTCGCTGAGCGGTTTTTCGCTGACGCGTTCAAGGACCCTGGCGAGCTGCGATTCCGGCAATTCACTGTTGCGAAGATGCTTGAGCTGGATTCGATACAGGTTTGAACCGCTTAGTGCGCCCCAATAAAGCCACTCCTTGCCGAGCGCGATGCCATCCACGCCACCGCGCAGGACCGCCATGCCGCCAAGAAACTCCATCTTCCGGTCGCCGCTCTGAATGACGAAGTCTTCAGCCGAAACGGACTTGTGGCCTTCGAGTACGCGCCGTGCCGTACCGGTTTCGACATCGTAGACAATGAGCGCCGGAGACTTTCGCCAGAAGCTGGCGTCGGCAATGATAATCGTTCGGCCGTCGGCACTGACCTGCAGGTCCTGCAACATGGAACCGAGCGGTGCGATCGTTTTGTCGAAATATTGATCGCGCACCACGCTTCCGTTGCTGAGGTCGATGCCGACGATTCGCGCCGAGCGCAAACCGTGATTGCCGTGATCAATAACCCAAAGGCGGTTCAATTGATCGATGGCAATGCCGAGCGGCGTGTCGAACAATTCCGCCTGCTGGCGAAGTGACGGATAGGGCACTGACGCGCCGTTGACGTATTCCAGCAGCTTGTTGCCGTGCGGGCGAGATTCGGGATGGACCGTAAAAAATATTCGCCCGTCGCGGTTGACGGCAACGTTGCCGACCGGCTCCGGGTAAACCAGCACGGTCTCGAGCGCCTCGGAACCCAACTCGGGCGGCCGGGTCAGGTCCGGGTAGAGTTCGCCGCCACCGTGTCGGATCCAGAGCGTTGTTGCAGCAACTATGAAAAGGAAGGCCAGGAAGAGCAGAACGGACTTCATACTAGCGCTTATTATTCGACTTTATCCCCATAGCCAAAATTCTACATGATTGTGCGCCGAAGTCAGACACTGAGCGCCACAATCCAGCTCAATACGACCAGTCCCGCAGCAATCATTCCCGCCGTACTCTGGGAGAGTTTGGCATCCAGTGTTGCGGCGTAGCGAACCAGCAACATGCCGGCGACAAACCCGCAGACGAATCCAAGCAGGTGTGCGCCGATGTCGGTGTTCGGACCACCCGTGCCGGTGTACATCAGCAATGCGAGTCCGCCAACAATCGGCCCATAACGATACGACCAGCGGTCCTGTCGCATCAACTTGCCTCGCCAGACGTAGCCCGCGACGATGCCAAGTGCCGCGAAAACAGCGGTCGATGCGCCGATTGCGCGATGCGTGGCTTCGAGCAACAGGACGTTGACCGCATTGCCGGCGGCCGCGGCGAGTACGATGGCGAGCCAGGCGATGCCGGGACCGAGCAGGCGGCCGGCAAATATGCCAAAAAATACGCCGAAAACGAGATTGCCGAGCAAGTGCTTAACATCGGCATGCAAGGTCAGCGCAGTAACCAGTCGCCATAACTCGCCATGACGTATTAGTTCGCCATCCACCCGGCCGGCGGCCAGCCAGTTTTCGCCGAAAAACGCATAGCCCGCCATCCCGGCGACGAGGCAGACGGTCAGCACATAAGCAATGAGTCCTGGCAACGGATCGTGCGACTCGATAACGGGCTGGGGCGTAATCGCCGGTGGCGGATTTTCCTCTTCATACAGCCGCAGTTCCTTTGCGGCTTCTGCCGACACCGCGGCGGGGACAAGGACGGCGCAGGACCCGCCATCGTCAATGAGCTGATGAGGAATCCGCAAAGACGTCAACACCAGCGACCGATCCGCACAGCTTTGGCGGTTGCGGCTTTCGAATACGACACGCAGGTCTTCATCCATCGGCTCAATCTATGGGCAATGTGGGTGCTTTTCAAATTTGCGGTAAGCTTGTCGCCTGTT
>JAUHYO010000149.1 GCA_030426325.1 Gammaproteobacteria bacterium
GCGCAAATTCGACGGCCTCGTCGCTTGAGTTCGCGACCAGGCAGGGTCGCGCACCCAGGTTGGCTATTTGCCTGGCGAGCTCGTTGGCCGGAATCGCGCGTGGACTCCGGGGCGCTATCGCCACCCAGCGATCAATTCGAGGCAATAACGGCGCGATCACGCCTTCGACATCCTTGTCGTTCAGCAGCCCGACAATTGCGACCGTCTGACCGTCGAACGGATCTGCGGCCAGGGTGGCGGCCAACATGCGCGCCGCGGCAGGATTGTGCGCAACATCCAGCAGCCAGTGTCGGTCGAGCGCGAGGCAATTCTGCATGCGCCCTTTGAGCCTGAGGTCGGGCAACACCTTGTTGACCAGATCCGTATCAATACCCGCCGCGAGCCCGGCCGATTCGAGCAGCATCAGCACAGCGGCCGCATTGCCCGTTTGAAACTTGCCGCGCAGACCGGGGGCACGGAGTGATTCCAGGCTGCGCTGTTCACTTCGAAAGGACCAGTGCCCGTCCTCGCTCGACTCGACCTGAAAATCCTTGCCGGCTCGCCGCAATAGCGCCCCGCTTTGACGCGCCGCGGCTTCGACCGACTGCGGCATCGAATCGCTGCCATAAATTGTTGGCCGATTTCGGCGCATGACACCCGCCTTCTCCGTGGCGATGGTTTCGACGTCATGACCCAGCCATTCGCAATGGTCCAGCGTCACGTTGGTTATCAGGGACGCGCTGGGGTTGAAGGCATTGCAGGCATCCAGTCGACCGCCGAGGCCAATTTCGAGAACCCAGACATCAAGCTCCGCCTCGGCGAAGATGACCGCCGCGGCCAGTGTGCCAAACTCAAAATAAGTCAGCACAATATCGCCGCGGGCTGCGTTCACTGTCTCGAACGCGGAAATGATTCGCGCGTCAGTCGCCGCCTCGCCATTGACGACAATTCGCTCGTTGTAACGATTGATGTGCGGCGACGTATAGGCACCAACTGTTTTTCCCGACGCCCGCAAGAGTGCGTCTGCCATCGCGACGCTGGAACCCTTGCCGTTGGTTCCGGCAATCAGCAACAGGTCATGGGGGATGGTCAGCGCGAGGCGATCGAGAACCTGTTCTACGCGTTCAAGTCCCAGGTTGATTTCTTTTGGCGACAGCGTTTCCAGCCATGACAGCCAGTCAGCCAAAGGCGCGCCGGCAGGAAGCACAGGATTTACTGCGGTGCTGTGACCGGGCTCGGGAGGCCCTGGAATTTTGCCAGCAGGTCTGCGACTTGATCGCGCATCTTGCGTCGATCGACGATCATGTCGATCGCACCGTGATCGAGGAGAAACTCGCTGCGCTGGAACCCTTCCGGCAGGCGCTCACGAACTGTCTGCTCAATGACGCGCGGTCCGGCAAAACCGATCAGTGCGCCTGGTTCGGCGATATTCACATCGCCCAGCATTGCGAGGCTCGCCGATACACCGCCGGTCGTCGGGTCTGTCAGCACCGACACATAGGGCACGCGCTTACTGCCAAGGTTTGCCAGGGCAGCCGAGGTTTTTGCCATCTGAAGCAAAGAAAACAGCGCCTCCTGCATCCGCGCGCCGCCGCTGGCCGAGAAACAAATCAGCGGCAACTTGTTCTCGGCCGCATAGTTGGCTGCACGCGCGAAGCGTTCGCCGACAACCGAGCCCATTGACCCGCCCATGAAAGAAAACTCAAACGCACAAACGACAACCGGCAGGCCGTGCAGGTTTCCGGTCACGCTAATCAGCGCATCTTTCTCGCCGGTCTTTTTTTGCGCAGCGACCAGCCGATCGCGGTATCGCTTGCTGTCCTTGAACTTCAACGGATCTTCAGGTTCGAGTTCTCCCGACAACTCCGTGTGCGTTCCAGGATCCAGAAAAAACTTGATGCGCCGGCGTGCCCCGATTCGCATGTGGTGATTGCATTTCGGGCAAACCTGCAGATTGCGCTCCAGTTCGTTGCGATACAGTTGCGCATCGCAACGCGCACACTTGATCCAGACACCTTCGGGTACGGACTTGGTGCGACTCTCCGTGCTTATGCGCGAAGGCATCAATTTTTCAAACCAGCTCATTACGACATGATATCCATATAGTTCGGGTACAGCTAGTACACCGTCGGTGGCGAGGGCAAACCGATGTTCTCCGGGTAATCGACGGATACCAGCGTCAGGCCATGAGGGGGTGCGGCAATACCGCCCTTTTTCCGGTCCCGGCTTTTCAACACCTCGGCCAACCATCCGATGCTTCGCTCACCCAGGCCGACCGCAGCCAGCGTGCCAGTGATGTTTCGTACCATGTGTTGCAGGAAAGCATTGGCCGACACAGTCAGTGTGACCCAGTCGCCGTCGCGTGTCACAGCGATGCGGGTGATATTGCGGCTGGCTGTATTGGCACGGCACCCGGCCGCCCGGAATGCCGAGAAGTCGTGCTCGCCCAGAAGCTGTTGAGCAGCCTCATGCATACGATTGCTGTCCAGCGGCTGATGCACCCACCATGCCCAATCGCGGTGTATCGCTGAACGCTGAAGGCGATTCAGGATTCGATAGCGATAGTTGCGGCCCGTCGCTGAAAAGCGCGCATGAAAATCATCGGCAACCGGCTGCGCCCAGGTGACACAGATGTCGGCTGGCAGATTACTGTTGGCGCCGAGCAGCCAGCCGCGGTCGTCGCGAACGCTGTCTGTATCGAAGTGGACGACCTGTCCGGACGCATGCACGCCCGTGTCAGTCCGGCCCGCACAGGTAACCTCAACCGGGTGATTCGCTACGATCTGTAGCGCCTCTTCCACCCGCTGCTGTACACCGAGACCGGTTTTTTGGCGTTGCCAGCCGTTGTACGCGGTGCCGTCGTACTCAATGCCGAGCGCGATGCGCATCTGCGAATCCGGGAGGCCTGCGTGAGTTTGCTGACACTTAGCTGGGCAGCGAATCCAGCAATTTCTGCGCCTGCTGTTTTTGCGCAGCGTCGCCCTCGTCCAGCACTTCTTCAAGAATGCTGCGCGCGCCGGCCGGATCGCCCATATCGACGTAGGCCCTGGCCAGGTCGAGTTTTGTACCGACCTCGGTCATTGTCCTGGCTTCGTGCAGGTCGCTGGTCATGTCCTCAGGCGACAGGTTCATCGTCGGGACTTCGGCTGTCTCTTCGGATACCGACGGCCTGGGTTGCTCAACCGTCGCGTCATCGCGAGGCTGTTCAATCGTGTCACCGATTTCACTGACTTTTAATGCCGCGGTCAGGTCATCAAGATCGAGGTCAACGTCCGTTTCTGCAATGGCTTTGGTCTCGGCTGTCTCGTCGAGATCGGAACCGCCAAACGCATCGGGCGGCAGGGCTTCGGTCTTCGCGAAATCGAAGTTGTCGTCATCGTCAAGAGACGCCAACAGCGTTTCCGCATCGTCCGCCAGGGTTCCGGCCAGCTGGGTGGCATCAGAATCGTCGATCTCCTTCACCATGCCGGTGGCGGTATCGACAATCATGTCTTCGCTCAACACCTGCGTGCGACCCGTCGCATCGAGCAGGTTGTCGTCTATATCGAAGTCGGTCGAATCGAGTTCATCGGCAACCACCGGGTTGTGACCGGTTTCGTCAGGCGCCAGGTGCATGCCGGACTCGTCGAGGTCGGATAAATCGAGACCTTCGACCAGCCCGGTCGAACTGGGATCAAGGCCGCGTTGCACGCCGGTTGCATCCGGGTCGATTTCAGGATTAACCCCGGTATCCGACAACGATTCGTTGGTACCGGTAATGTCGAGGTCGTCCAGCGACGCGAGTTCGGTTTCGTCGAACTCAGCGCCCCCGAGATCGAGGTCGTCGAGATTGATTTCCGCCGTCGCATCGGAGTCCTGACCGCTGCGGCTGATTGCATCAGCCAGCGGATCGTCAAGTGCCGGAAGCTCGGAGGTTCCGTCATCAAACCCGGCGAATTGTTCCTCTATGGTCGGAGACTCGATGGTCGGAGCCGGCATTTCAGCGGTCGCGTCATCGGCCACCGATTCAATCGTCGGCGACTCGGCTGTAACATCGAAATCGACGTCGTCACCGCCCGCCTCATCGAACCCGAAATCGATCGGGTCATCACTGTCGTCACCACCGAGATCGATCATATCCGACGAACCGCCGCCGTCATCGGCGCCGAAGTCCATGTCGAGTGCTCCGGTGGCATCGCCGCCATCGTCGAATGCCAGGTCGACCGCTTTGGTCGCACCGAGTACGCCGGCCCCGGCGAACATTTCGTGATCGGCCGCAATTTGCTGGCCCATGATGACGATTTTGTCCCATTCGGCACTATCGGAGCTGCCAATCTCGGCTTTCATGCGGCTCGCGGCATCAACAAATGCGTCCCGGTTGCCCCACACAAAGTAGATTTCGCAGAGCTTCGACATCAGCATCTTGTCGCTGGGATCGGACTCAAGCGCGCCATTTATCAGGTCTGCCGCCTGGTCGTAGAGGCCATAAGCCATGTGGAAATCGGCTTCGGCAATCGGGTCGGTCTGGTCGAGGTTGACGGCCGTTTCGCTGCTGAACGTATCCTCAAGCGATCCGAACGAGCCCGAAGCTTCCGTGGGTGCACCAGCGGCGTCTACCGCAGCGGTCTCGACAGTTTCGTCCAGTGTCCGGTGTACACCGGAATCCTGCTCGACAACGACGAACGCTTCTTCCGGCGTCGGCGCTTCCATCGTTTCGGTCGATGACAGGGCGCCGGTTGCCGTCATGGCACCGGTCGCCATTTCGTCATCGTCCAGTGTTTCCCAGGGACGGGAATCGCCATCATCATCGTCACCGCGTCGCATGAACCAGATCAGTCCACCGACAACCAGCAGCAACGCGCCAATGATGATGCCCCAAAATCCGGTCAGGACATCAATGGCCTTGTCGACAAATCCTTCGTCGCGTGACCGAGACGAACGAATCACATCGGTCGGCACTGTCGTGTCCTCGACGGTATCGTCAGCGACCGTGGTTGTGTCGTCACTGCTCTCGTCGACCACCTCGTCGGCTTCGTCCGTGTCATCGACAAACACATCATCGATTTCTGCGTCCGGATCGTAGGTAAGCACTTCATCGCTGACGGGTTCGTCCGCAACATCGTCTGCTGTTTCATCAACCGGCGGCTCGTAGACTTCACCGCGAATATTCGCCAGTTCCTGGCGCAGATTGGCCAGTTCATTGTCTCGAATTTCGATCAGCGATTGCTGGTTCGGCACATCCGCGCTTTCAAGCTCGGCGATGCGGTTTTCAATTTCCTGTTCACGCGTCAGCGGTTCATAACTTGCGCTTTCGTCGTAATCGCTGCCCGCGGGTTCCTCATCGGGCGGTACCAGGACCAGGCCGGGCTGGCTTGTCTGTTCCGGTGCGACATACCCACCGCTGCCGCCCCAGGCACTGTGCTGCCTCTGCACTTCGCTCTGTGCGTCGCCGCGGTTGATTCGAAAAATTTCATCGGCACTCGGCACGCGAAGGCGCGAACCGGCCTTTAATACATTGATATTGCCGCCGAAGGCACCCGGATTGGCCTCAAAAATCGCCAGCATCGTCTGGTTCATCGTTAATCGGCTGTCGGGCCGCATGCGCGCCGCGACGCCCCACAACGTATCGCCACGCTGGACGACGACTTCATCCGCATTGCTGCTTGAATACGGGGCATCGTCAGGATGCGGTTGCGGTTTGGGCTCCGATGGCGGGGCTGATCCCGGGCTGCTCTGCGGAGGACGCGATGTCTGTCGCGATGGCTGCGGTGGGGCCTGGGTCGTTGCCGGCGGCGATTGTCGCTCGATGCGGCCGCTGTCGCTTGGCGTGCTTTGCACCGGTGCCGAGACGGCCGGTGTCTGCTGTACTGCAGGCGGCGCGTACGTCGGCGGATCCAGAAGGACGGTGTATTCGCGCAACAGACGGCCGCTGGACCAGGTCGCTTCAACGAGGAATGTCAGGAAGGGTTCGGTAATCGGGGCGCGTGAGCGAAGCTGCACAACACTGCCGCTAACTCCTCGATTAACTACATTAAATTCAACACCTTGCAAGAAAAACGGGCGGTCAATTCCATAGCGTGCGAAGGTCTCCGAGGAGGCCAGTGCGACCTTGAGATCAGACAATTCATCCGCACTCGCCGACAACAGGACAATCTCTGCCCGAAGCGGCTCATTCAGTGCTGAGTCCAGTTGGATATCACCAAGGCCGATGGCCCAGACTTCGCTGGAAAGCAGAAGGACGAGCAGCAATGGAAGACGAGTGAATCGTCGGGACATAATGTATTTCTCCAAACCCGAAAACACCCCGTTCCTGACATCATGTCCGGGGCCGTTTAATGCCTGCGAACTATAGCTTATAGATAGCTTTTTTCCAATATTTCAGCAATTTGGACGCTATTTAGAGCGGCGCCCTTACGTATGTTGTCGGCAACAACCCACAAGTTCAAACCGCGCTCGTGAGAGATGTCCTCGCGTATGCGTCCAACGAAAACCGGGTCCTGACCCGAACTTTCCGTCACAGCCGTCGGGTATTGACCGGTTTCAACGCCGTCAAGCACCTTGACGCCCGGCGCCTTGCTCAACAAATTGCTGGCGTCAGCGGCCGTAATCTTGTCCCGGGTTTCGATGTGTACGGCCTCGGAATGCCCGTAGAAAACCGGGATTCTGACCGCGGTCGGATTCACACGGATAAGGTCGTCGCCCAAGATTTTCCGGGTCTCCCAGACCATTTTCATCTCTTCCTTGGTGTAGCGATTGTCCTGAAACACATCGATATGGGGAAGCGCGTTGAACGCAATCTGTTTCACCGCGCCCTTGAGTTCCAGCGGACGGCCATTGAGCAGGCAGGCGGTCTGGCGAACCAGTTCTTCGACGGCGCTGCGCCCGGCTCCCGAAACGGCCTGGTAGGTGCAGACATTGATTCGCTCGATGCCAACCGCATCATAAATCGGCTTCAGCGCGACCAGCATTTGAATCGTCGAACAGTTCGGGTTCGCAATGATGTTGCGATTCTTGTAGTCGGCAATCTTTTCAGGATTGACCTCGGGTACGACGAGCGGAATATCGTCGTCGTATCGGAACTGTGACGTGTTGTCGACGACGACACAGCCGGCAGCGGCCGCTTTCGGGGCATAAATGGCCGACACGGCAGCGCCGGCCGAAAACAGGCCGATGGCAACTTTCGAGAAGTCGAATTCGGCCAGATCCTCAACAACGAATTCGCCATTGCCAAAGTCCAGTTTCTTGCCAACAGAGCGCTCGCTCGCCAGCGCGTACACCTTGCCGGCCGGGAATTTTCGCTGACTTAAGATCTCGAGCAGGGCCTCACCAACCGCCCCTGTCGCACCAACTACTGCTATATCCATTCGATCTGCCATTCCTATATATTCGGTGTTGCCGACTGCACGTCAGCGTTTTGCGCCCGATTGCGCAGGTAATGATCCATGATAACCAGCGCGACCATTGCTTCAGCGATCGGTGTCGCTCGCAGACCGACGCAGGGATCATGGCGCCCCTTGGTGACAATTTCAGTATTGGTACCGCTCTTGTCGATTGTTTTGCCTGGCACAGACACGCTGGATGTCGGTTTAAGTGCCAGGCTTGCAAGAATGTCCTGGCCGGATGAAATGCCACCCAGTGTCCCACCCGCGTCGTTCTTGCTGAATCCTGCGGATGACATCTCGTCGCGGTGT
>JAUHYO010000434.1 GCA_030426325.1 Gammaproteobacteria bacterium
CCTGCTGCCGATGTTTACGCGTTAGGTGCGACCGCTTATCACATCTTTGCAGGTGTCCAGCCGTTTGATCGCCTGCAAATGAGTGCAGCCGTATTCTACACCCAGTACTCAGACCTGCCCTACCAGGTGAGTTCAACATCGGGTGGTGGATTCAGCACCGAGAACCTTGTTGTTGATCAGGACTCCGTTGGTTTCGAATGGGAAAGCACTTTGTTGGTCACCGACAACTTCCAGTTTCATACAACGCTCGGATACATCGATGTTGACGTCGACGAGCAAAACAGTGTGAAACCGGTTGCGCCACTGACACCGGAGCTCACGTTCTCATTGAGCCCTGAATTGTCCATTCCCCTGTCGGGAGGTGCTGAAGTTGTGTTCCGTGCCGACTACTCTTTCCGTGACGAAATGTATGGCGAGCCAAGCTCGGACCCCGGCCGCCTGACGAAGATCGCGGATCGCAGCATCGTGAACGTCGACATCGCCTATCACTCGGCGGATGAAACCTGGACGGCGGCGCTGTACGGACGCAACGTTTCGGATGAACGCTACGACAATGCCCGCCTGAACACCGGCGACTATGTTCTGCAGATCCTGAGTAACGATCCAAGCGAGTTCGGCGTGCGATTTGTGAAAAGCTTCTGATTACGAACAAAACAGGAAGTACGGAAAAGCCGGTCACAAGACCGGCTTTTTTGTATGCGGCAGACACCGCTGCCAGTGCTACAATGGCCCGAAAAGGGGATACAATGAACCGCATAAGATACTGTTTTATAAGTCTTTTTACCATCGTTTTACTTGGCGGTTGCGACCCTGCGCCGACCGGTGACGACACTCGAATCGACCTCATCATCAATGGCGACTATGTCGTCAGCATGGATGAGGAAATGACAGTACACAGGCATGCCGCTGTCGCTGTCGATAATGGCGTGATTCTCGCCATTGGCTCCGCCGACGACATCGCGGCGAGCTACAAGGCCGTCGAAACACTCGCGGGCGAAAACCGGATTGTAATGCCCGGCCTGATTAACGGGCATTCACATGCGGCAATGACCTTGTTGCGTGGCGTTGCCGATGACCTCGCGCTGATGGACTGGCTGACCAACTACATTTTCCCTGCCGAGGTGCAGTTCGTTGATTCCGAGTTTGTTCGTATTGGAACCGAGCTTGCGTGCTGGGAAATGATCCGTGGCGGCACCACGACCTTCATCGATATGTACTACTACCCGGACACGATTGCCGAAGTCGTTGATCGTTGCGGTATGCGCGCCCAGATATCGGCGACCGTTATCGACCAGCGGAGTCCCGATGCCGAAAGCGCATCAGATTCGATTGAGAAAGGCATTGGATTCATTGACCGCTGGCAAAATCGGAACCCCCGAATCACACCGATTTTCGGACCGCACGCCAACTACACCCTGAACGCCGAACAGCTGAAAGCAACACGTGCCGCGGCAATCGAATACGGCGTGGGAATCAGCATTCATATGTCCGAGTCTCCCTTCGAACTGCAGTATTCCAAAGACACCTACGGTCTGACCAGCGTCGAACTGGCAGAGTCCATCGGCTTCCTCGATGGTCCAACCATTGCCGC
>JAUHYO010000435.1 GCA_030426325.1 Gammaproteobacteria bacterium
CAGCCGCCTTCGCGTCCTTGGCCGGGCTGCCGGACTCGGTGCCGGCGGCGGCTGCGAGGCGACGTTCGTCCCCCGCGGTGGAGGCTTCGGGCGGCGAGGTGTCGCATCCCGTCCAGCCGGGCAAGACCCAGGCGGTCGTAAATGGCCGACACCGATGATTTCGATTGCGGCCGCAGCGCCGCCTCAAAGCGGAGGTTCTCCCCGGGTGTCAGGTCGCCCTTGAGCCCGGTATGGTGAGCGAGCCAGGCAATAGCGGCGTGAAACTCCTGACGTTGCGACAATACCGGCACGTCGTTCCAGCGAATTTCGCCTGTCTCGAGACTCAGCAAACCCGCGATAGCACGCAACAAGCTGGTCTTGCCGCTGCCGTTTTGTCCACGCAGCAAAAGCAACTCGCCGGGATTTAGCGCAAATTCGATTTGACGAAACAGGCACCGCTCACCGCGGATCATCGTCAGGTCTTTGGCCGTTAGCTTTGGAGTCAATGCCTTACGCTCTGTCGCCGTTCGCCGACGCTACCGAAATTGAGCCAAAACTTCCTTGTTTTTCGTACATTTGCATCACTCACCTATAGCCGATTCGAATAATCGTCTGTGCATTACTGACTTCGAAGGAGTTACAGATTCCCGGTTTACAAGAATAAAGGCCGAATCGTAGACTGATTAAGCCGGTCAACAGCGATAAAAAAATACCGACCGAAACCTGACAATACCATTCTAACGCGACTTCTTTGTCTGCGGGATTTTACTTATGGACCTGGGCACAGCGGGCCTCACAGAGCAGCCATTCCCGACTCACGGGAAACCGCTCGCTGTGGCCAACTACGCGTCCAGGATTGCAGCGCTCGACATGCTCTCGGATACCTGCAAACACCGCTCCGGCTTGTCGTTATTGCAGGGACCGCCACTCTCGGGCAAGACCACGCTGATTCGCGCCTTTGTCGACTCATTGCCGAACGAGAATGCCATCGCGGTAATCGATGGCAAGGGACTCAATACGACACGCCTCCTGATATCCATACTGCAACAGTTCGGCTATGACCTTGAGATGAGTTCGGCAAACGAGTTGCTCGGGCTGCTGCGGGTTTTCGCATTACAGCAGGCCGCATCTCACGAGGCGCCGCTGCTCATTATCGAGAACACGCATGAACTCAATCCCAGTGCCTTGCGAGCCTTGTGTGAACTGGCGGAACTCAGGGTGCGAACCGGCCACGCCGTCAAGATGATCCTCGTCAGCGATCGCTCCCTGAAAACGATGATGGCTGCCAAGGCGATGGCGCCGATTGCGAATCGGCTGGTGCATGATTTTCACCTGCGCCCGATGAATCGGGCCGAAACCAAAGACTACTTGCACGGGAAGTTGCGTGCCGCCGGCAGCCAGTTCCCGGCGTTCGTTTTCCCGGACTCTATTTGCGAGGACATCTGGCGTGCATCCGGCGGGTGGCCAGGCATCGCGGATCGTGTTGCCCTGCTGGCGCTCGCCCGTTCGCAGAGCCTGCCCGTTTCGCTTAGCAGTATTGAACACCCAAGCCTGCCGCCGGGTACCTGCGACGACACCGTGCAGACAGACATCGAGCCGGACAAGCTGGTT
>JAUHYO010000150.1 GCA_030426325.1 Gammaproteobacteria bacterium
AGAAAGACAGTGATACACCGGCAACTTCGCCGGAATCCGATGCGCTGTCGAAGGATCTCAAGCAGCGTGGTTTCAAGTTCGTCGGCAGCACCATCATCTATGCGCATATGCAGGCGACCGGCATGGTCAACGACCACGTAAGGACCTGTTTTCGTCACAAACCTTGCAAAGCGATGGCCGGGAAACGAGCTTAAGTTCGTTCGCGCTCAGTTGCCAATCGTCACTAACGTTAGCTCGACAAGACCCAGCGGCGTGATGTGCGAGATGCCGCCGAGGAAAATGTTGTTTGACGGCAATCCGGCCCAGTCAATCGTGACGTCCGCTGTCGAACCGGCAGCAACAAAGGCCGGGCCGTTTGCGGTCATATTGCCCGTATCGTCGTTTTCGCCAAACCACCAGGCAAGCAGGCTGTAGTTGGCGCCTGGGCCGCCGGCAACTTCGTCGGTTTCAAATCCGTGGACGTACACGCCATAGACGCCGGGTGCGGGCCGGAACAGGTTGAATTGTTCCTGGGACGTGGGTTCGCCGCTTTCTCCGATTCGGCTGCAGGCGCTGCCGTCGCTGCCGCAATAGTAGACGTACATGTCGAGATCGTCGTCGCCGTCGGTGAGGGCGTCGAACATTGAGAAGCGCAGGAATAGCTGGTTCGGCGGCACGACGAGAACATGCTCGGTTACGCCGGTGCCAAAACGAACGAAAGTTTTGTTCGGGTCGTTTGCGACAAATGCATTCTGGATCGTCGGCGAATTGAGCCCGTGTATGCCGAGGTTGTATGAGCCGCTGTAGCCAAATTGGACAGGGAAGGTCCGGCTGCCGCTGCTGCCGGCTGCGACAATTTCGCCCGGCGCATTGATCGACGCGGGTTTGACGGCGATGGGGCTTCGCACTTCGCTATCGCTGCTGACCCAGGTCATCGAACCGAAACGCCACAGGTCCAGAGCGCCGGACTCATAAGTGAGTGTTACTTCGTAGCTCGCGGATTGGCCGGGCATGAGACTGATGCTCGGCGGATTGACATCGACCCGAATGCCGGACGGCGGTGTCACCTGTACATTGAAGCTCGCTGCCTCGTCCCCCGGGTTGGTGACACGTCGCGTAAGTGTTGCCTCGCTGACAAGGCGGGAGACTGAAATGGACGGTTGATTGAGGTCTCGCGAGAAGAACGAGAATCCTGCCGCGGCAAGTTCGTCGCATCGAGCCTGGTCGACGGCAGGGGACGCAATGCCACAGGCGTAGGCATCGTATTCATCATCGCTAACCTCGAAAACCAGTCCGGGTTCCATTGCGTCATTCGGTACGATATGTCCCGCGCCGTAGTCGAAGGGGTGGGCGCCGATCGCACTGTTCGGGTTTTGCAGGTTTTGACGTGCGCTGGTCATCAGCGCCGATTTCAAGGCAGAAGGTGACCAGTCGGGATGCGCCTGTCGCAACAAAGCTGCAACGCCTGCAACATGCGGCGTCGACATTGATGTGCCACTGAGATAGGCAAAGTTTTCGCCGGACATTGCATTGGCCGGATCGGGTGTGAAACCGGCGATGATATTGACGCCTGGCGCGGTAACGTCCGGCTTGAGAATGTCGGCAACCGGCCCCGGCCCGCGGGCCGAAAAATTCGCCATGATATTGCCGACGTTGCTGCTCGTGAGCAAAAGACTCTTGTCGAGCACGACCGAAACCTCGTTCTCAGCGTCGAGCTCGGCGAGGATCAGGTTACCGTCAGCCTGACCAATCATCAGCGCCGGGATGTCGACAATCCCCGATTCGCCAAACATGACAATAGGATCGCCAGCGATGTTGTAAATCAGGGCGGCGACGGCCCCTGCTTCCTCGGCATTCCTGACCATGTCGGTAAACAGGCAGCCGGAGCGCTGCATCAGGGCTATGTTGCCGGACACTTCGTCGCCGTTCACCAGCGGCTGGCAGCCGTCGCTACGAACACCGTTGTTCCCCGATGGCAGACTGGTGTCATTGTCATCGACCAGAACCAGGTTGGCCTCAATGGGATCAAGATCGACAAGCGGGGGTGAAAATAACGCCTCCCGGGTTGCGTACTTGCCGGCGATCGACGGCGGAGTCGAAATCTCCATGGCTTCGACCGACGAGCTGCCGCTGCGCGACGACGCGGCTGCAGTGATGACCCAGGGTGCGCCCGCCGGCGATCCGATCGTGCCAATGCCAGGGCCGTCGTTACCGGCAGCGACCACTGCAAGAACGCCGGCTTTGGTTGCGGCCATCAATGCGACATCATCCGGTGCAGTGACATCGCGCATTGAGCTGCCGACGGAGTAGCTGATGATATCGACGCCGTCGGCGACGGCGGCATCGATAGCGCTTGCGAGGTCCGAAGCATTGCAACTGGCGCGCGACTCCGACGGTCGCAGCCAGCAGGCTTTGTATACCGCGACCCGGGCGCGCGGCGCCATGCCCTCGACATCGCCGATAAGCGTACCGAAAATCGATGCGCTCACGCGCCGGCCCGCAGCCGTGGTCGCCGTATGCGTCCCGTGCCCATCGGCATCATGAGGCGATCGATATTCGTTGGCATCGATCGGCCCGCTATTCTCGGCGCCGGTCATAAACCATCGCGCTCCGATCAGCTTGTTATTGCAGGCGGTGGTTTCGAATTGCTCGCCGCTCTGACAGGTACCGGCCCAGTTCTCGACCGGTTCAAAGTCCGGAACATCCGGTTTTCGGTCGTAGGCGCGGCAAAGCCACTTGCCAAGAATCGTTGTCTCCGCCCAGCTGCTGCGGCAAACACGCGGCCGGTCGGCTTTGCGGGTGTCGGCAAGGCTCGGATGGTTCGGAGCAATTCCGCTGTCGATAACCCCGATGATGACGCCCTCGCCATCAAGTTCATGCTCGCTTCGTAAACCGCCCGGATTGTCGAACAGCCTGAGAAAGCTTCGGCTGTCGGTCGTGACCAGGGGGCGGATTTCGTCCTCCCAGACATTCAGAACCTGGTCAAGCCCTCGCAGTTTTTGCGCCTGAACCGGAGTCATGCGAACCGCGAAACCGTTCATGCCGTACTTATAACTGTAGATCTGTTCGGCGCCGTTACCGGCCTTGCTTAATATTTGCTGCTGTTCGGACTCCAGCTTTTCAGTGTACGACTGAATTGCGGCACTGTTTTTCTCCAGGCGCAAACCGGACTTCTGCATTGCGGGTGTTGCAACCGCTTCCAGATTGCTCGCGTGATATTCCGCCGCCGACGGCGACTGCAATTGCACGATATAGACTTTAGAGGCAAGAGACTCATCGGAACCGCCCAGGCGCATCCCACCGGTGCCGTTGCTGGCTGGCAGGTTTTGGGCATTGGCGCCCAGCGAGATCAGGACCAGGCCGAGAATCGGGCCGCGGGCCGCGCGACGACCGGAAACTTTGCCGCGCAGGCCTTTCAGCCTGGCATAAACTCGAGCCAGATTGCCCGCTGTTTCACTGACGTCGACTTCTTCGATCCAGGACATGGTTGCTTGCTACCGCCGTTTCGTCGGTTTCCTCGATGGGTGCATCATCGTGCAGATGCCCAAGGAAGTCGAAGGTAGCACCGTCCTTGCCAAAGACAAAGACCTCGCAATAGCCCCAGTCGTCGGCGAGTGTCCATTTCTGCCCGGGCACAACGGTTCCGCGAATACGTTGGCGCTCGCACCGGGCCTCGAAATCGCCAACGCCGCCGCCGACATTGGCAAACGAAAATGTGCGTCGTAGCGGGGTGTAGGACCAGAGTGGCACGCCACCTTCACAGTCGCATGGATTCGCGATTGCTGCCCTGGCCGTGACGACGTCGTCGTTGTCGAGCGCCAGGGCGATCTCGGTGGCGCGGGCTTTATGCCGTTCGACCACTTCCTCGCTGCCGGGAACTTCGGCTAGTGCGGCATAGGTTCGCAGCGACTCTGCAAAGTGACCGAGCTTCGATTGCAATTCAAAAATATCTTCGAGCAAATCCCTGCGTCCTTCATGACGCAAGGAACGCTCGTCACTCACCGCGAGGCCGCGCTTGTACATTTCGAGCTGCTCGATTTCATCGCCCTCTTCACCTTCAATGCGGCCCAGCATTAGCCATAGAATCGTTGACTCGTACAGGTTCCAACCGCCAAGCCGGACAGCCTCATCCGCGACACCACGGGCTTTTTCGATATTGCCGCGCTGAAGGTTTTTCATGATGTGCAAGGAGTGCCGCGCGAAAGTGCGGGTTGTACCCTTGCCGCGGCCACGCATGGTAAAACGTGTTGTGACGGCGTTGTAGGGCAACTCAGCCCCGGTCACGCTCTCCTCAAAGCGCCAGGTATCGATGACTTTCCTGACCTCGTTCTCAAAGTCGATGCCACCGCTGGAGTTGACGATGATGGGGTCGATTGCACGTCCGTCAGCTGTTACGACGTAGTTCAGCAAAACCCAGGCGGCTTGCATCTTGCGTTTTCTGTGACGCGGTGAGGCAGGCAATTGACGATCGATGGCAACGGCAAGTCCCTGGTATTCGGACTCGGTGTCGTAGTCGTCTTCGTAGGCGGCAGCCGGTGACAACGCCAGAAAAGACAACGCGAAGCCGCCCACCAGGTGCCTGAACTGAGTCTGGGTCATTGCGAATCCCGTTTTTTTAATGAATTTATAGCCTTGCGCGTATTCTTAAGATGCCGTCAGTGCGCGAATAGTTGCGTCAAATCGGCAAAACTCTTGAATTCCAGTGCGTTACCGCTTGGATCCAGCAGGAAGAGTGTAGCTTGTTCGCCGACCTCACCCTGGAATCGAATTCGGGGAGAAATCAGGAATTCGCATTGATTTTCCTCGAGCCGGGTGGCGAGCTTATGCCAGTCATCCATTTCGAGAACGACGCCGAAATGGCGGGACGGGACTGAATCGCCGTCCACCGGATTCGTCAGCGCCTGTTCCGCATCGTCGTCGACGAGATGCAAGGTGACCTGGTGTCCGAAAAAGTTCAGGTCAATCCAGCGCGACGCCGTGCGACCTTTGTCGCACTGGAGCAGGCCACAATAGAATTCTTCAGCTTTGCCGAGATCGGTTACCGGAATCGCCAGATGAAATGGACGCAAGGATTTCACTCTGCCTTGTCTCCCAGCCAGTCTTGCGCCTGAAGGTAGTGTTCGTAGAGCTCGCTCTCGGGCGAGTCCGCTTCGGGTTGCCAGTTGTATTGCCAGCGAACCTGCGGTGGCAGCGACATCAGGATCGATTCCGTTCGGCCGCCGGACTGCAGGCCGAACAGCGTGCCACGGTCGTAGAGCAGGTTGAATTCGACGTAGCGCCCACGCCGGTAAAGTTGAAACTGCTTTTGCGAGTCGCCGAATTCCTTATCCTGTCGCCGCCGGACGATGGGCAGGTAAGCGTCGAGAAAACTGTCGCCGACCGATTTCAGGAAGGCAAAGCTTTCCTCAAAACCGGCTTCATTGACGTCGTCAAAAAACAGGCCACCTACGCCGCGTGTTTCGCCGCGGTGCTTGAGGTAGAAATAGTCGTCGCACCAGGCCTTGTACTTCGGGTAGAGGTCTTGACCAAACGGATCGCAGGCGGCCTTGGCCGTGCGGTGCCAATGAAGCACGTCATCGCGGAACGGATAGTAGGGCGTCAGGTCAAACCCGCCACCGAACCACCAGACCGGCTTTTTCTCGCCAGCAGTGAAAAAACGGAAGTTGGCATGCGTGGTCGGCACGTAGGGGTTGTCCGGGTGCAGCACCAGCGACACGCCGACGGCCTGGAAATCCTTGCCGGCGAGTTCCGGACGATGCCTGGTCGCCGTGGGTGGCATCTCGCTGCCGTACACATGGGAGAATCCGACGCCGGCCTGCTCAAACAGGCGGCCACCGGACAGGACACGGCTCTCACCGCCGCCACCGCCGGATCGATCCCACCGATCGCATGCGAATGATGCCGCGCCGTCGAGCTGCTCAAGCGCCTGGCAAATACGGTTCTGCAAATCCTGCAAATAGTTTTTTACGAGATCGATGTCGCTCAATGTTCTGCTCGTCGTTAACGTGGGCGTATAACGGCGCCGGTCAGCAAATGCCTTATCTCTGAAGGGCCGCTGGCCGGTCCGCAGTCACCGGGAACAACGTAGTCTACTAGAGTCCGGAATTGGCGGCGAAGACTCAGCTGGTCATTTGCAACCGGTTCGCCACTCAGGTTAGCGCTGGTTGAAACGATGGGCGAGTTGACGGCTTCGCATATTGCCGCGGCGACCGGGTTGCTCGTGACGCGGACCGCGATACCAACATTGTCACCACGAACCAGCGTATGGACTTTCTTGCCGGTCGGTACGATCCAGGTCGTTGGTTTGTCGGGGTCCGAGGCGGGAAACGGAATATTATCGGGAAGCTTGATCCAACCGTTGAACTGTTCGGCACGCGCTGCGATCAGAATCAGCCCTTTCGATGGGTCACGTTGCTTTATTTGCAGCAAACGTTTAACAGCCGGGATACGGTCCGGGAGGCAACCCAGGCCGAATACGCCTTCTGTCGGGTAAGCAATGACGCCGCCGCCAAGCAGGACTGCCGCAGCTTTGTCGGCAACCGTCATGTTTCACCCCTAACCGGACTTTTTCTTGGTGGTTTTCTTCTTCGCCGCTTTTTTTGTAGCGGTCTTTTTCTTTGCTGCCTTCTTCTTTTTGGCCGCTTTTTTCTTGGCCGGCTTCTTTGCGGCTTTTTTGGCAGTCTTCTTCGCAGCTTTTTTCGCTGTCTTCTTTTTGCCGCGCCGACCGCGCACAGGGGCTGCAGCGAGCAGTTCGATGCACTCTTCGAGCGTCAGCGATTTCGGTTCGCGATCTTTTGGAACGCGGGCGTTCTTGGTCTTGTCGGTGATGTAGGGTCCGTAGCGTCCGTTCAGCACCTGGATGCCCTGTTCCTCGAAGTCCAGGATGAGCCGGTTCGCGTCCTCAATCTTTTTCGCTTCGATCAATTCAAGCGCTCGAGGCAGCTCGACCGTGTATGGATCGTCTTCTTTCATCGACACATACTTGTCACCGTAACGAATGTAGGGTCCGAATCGACCAACACTGGCACTGACCGGCAATCCGTCTTCTGTTTTACCGAGCTTGCGTGGCAACTTGAACAACTCAAGTGCGGTAGCAAGATCGATGTCATTCATTTTCTGGCCGGGTCTCAGCCCCGCGAACTTCGGCTTTTCCTCGTCGTCCTTGGTGCCAATCTGGACAAACGGTCCGTAACGGCCCATTCGAACCGTGACCGGCTTGCCACTCTTGGGGTCCGTTCCAAGCTCGCGCGCCTGGGCAACCTGTTCCCTCGTAACCGATACTTCCTTGTCCTCGCACAGTTCATGGAATGGCACCCAGAACTGTTCGAGCAATGGGACCCATTCCTTTTCGCCCAGCGAAACACGATCGAGATCGTCTTCCAGGCGAGCAGTGAAGTCATAATCGACATACTGGGTGAAGTGTTCGGTCAGGAAGCCGGTAACGATGCGGCCGATATCCGTCGGGATAAAGCGCTTCGCGTCCATTTCGACGTATTCGCGATTCTTCAGCGTGGCGATGATGCTCGCGTAGGTCGACGGGCGGCCGATGCCGTACTCTTCAAGTGTCTTTACGAGGCTTGCTTCCGTAAACCGCGGC
>JAUHYO010000151.1 GCA_030426325.1 Gammaproteobacteria bacterium
GTTGCAGGTTGGGGTCTGTTTCTGTTGAATCGCCTGCCACATCGCGTCCCGTCAAACCGATTGCTGTATTCTCTGTATTTTCAGCGGCGACCGCCAGTGCAAGACAAAGAGTTGCTAAAAAAGGACCTTTTTGGCGAGATCTGGCGCGTTAGCGATGGTGGCGCCCCGGTGATTCTGCGCGACACAGCCCGCGCGCGATGGTGGCTCGGCTGGCTGGCCAAAAGGCTGATGCGTCGCGAAGCTCGTGCGCTGGCCGCCGTCGACGGCATTCAAGGTGTGCCACAATTGCTACAAAGCGACCGTACGACGCTTCGCCGCAGTTTCCTGACTGGCGTTGCGATGTACGAGGCCCGACCAACCGAACCGGCGTTTTTCAAGGATGCAGCGCGCCTGCTCCGGCGACTGCATCGAGCTGGCGTTGTTCACAACGACCTTGCGAAGGAACCGAATATTCTCGTCCGCGACGATGGCTCACCCGGAATCGTGGATTTTCAGCTGGCCTTGTTTTCCGCCAATCGCGGCCGCTTGTTTCGCGCGGCCGCCAGAGAAGACATTCGGCACTTGCTGAAGCACAAGCAGACTTACCGGCCGGATCTGCTGACCAAACGCGAGCGGGCGATCCTGGCTTCACCTTCATTGCCATCGCGCGCCTTTAAGATGCTGGTCAAGCCCGTTTATAATTTTGTTACCCGGCGACTGTTTGGCTGGTCGGATCGGGAAGGCACAGCTGACCGTGGAAGGCAGGGCTGAATACCACGGCAGACTGTGGGTATAATCGCGCAGACAACAAACCTCGGGAATCCAAGTGGACTATTGCCATCAACACAACCTGGTTGACCCCTCGAACGCAGGCCGCGAGCGCCGGTTCGGCATCCGTGTCACGTTGCCAGCAGCGGATACGCTAAGAAAAGTCCTGGGTGACGACTGGGAAAGGCTGCACTGGTACGCCAGTGAGAAAGACCGCGATGAGGCCTTCGACAAAATGGCGACTCGCCACGGTTACTACCGGTCTACGGACTCGCCGACACAAGTCCTCGAAAAAGTCAGCCGCTAGCGAGGCAGCGCGCCGATAAATAGGTAGACGTTCATTTCACCCTGCTCGGCGAAGCCGGCCGCCAGGAACACCGGCCCGAAATAGGAATCCACTCCGGCGAAAATGCTCCCGTTAATTCGCATGGAATCAAAGTCTATCGCGGACCTTGTCTGCCAAACGTTGCCGGCTTCGGCGGAGACGCCCAGGTAAATCGGCGTTTCAAACAAATCACCGGTCGTATCGCCAACTTGCCGATAGTAAATAATTCGCGCCAATGCGGCATGCGGACCGCTGATCTCGCCGCGCTCAAGACCGGACAGGTTCAAAAAGCCGCCCATCGGGAAATAGTCCTGCACAGTATTGTCAGAACTCAGCGTCGTTGCGTAGCGAAGGCCAAGCTGAAAACTGTTCTTGCCACGGCTGAAGGTTCGGCTGAAATCACCTTCGACCGTATCAAACTTGTAGTCGGACCCGAGTCCCGGCCGCGACAAATTCCAGACGACGTCACCGAAGACGCCGTCTCTGGGAAAGCTGGAACTGTCGGTTGAATCCACTCGCAATCGAGCGAAGGCCCCGCCGGTTTCGAACTCCAGGCTACTCAGCGACGGATCACCGACCTTCACCCGCGCACTGCCGGCGCCGCGATATACACCGACCCTGAATTCACCGATTGTGCCGAGTTCGCGACCGACATCGAAACCCAAATCTCCCTCAGAGAGACGATAGCGGGCTATAGCCCGGTCATCGGAAAAGACATTCAGATTGGATTGGCCGGCTTCCATTCGGGGAGCGAAAAACCAGCGTGAATCGAAGCTCAATGGCTGGTAGAACTCACTGCGTATCGTCGGGTCGGTACCGAGCTGCAGGTCCGTGCGCCACTCCGCCCCAAGCCGGTTGAGACCTGCCTTTGTCAGGCGAGCCGCGAGATTGAACGACGTCGAGCCTTCAATATCGTCTTCAAGGGCCATGCCAAATTGCAGAAAGTTGGGACCCCAGCTCTTTGCAGTCGCCCGATACTCGACGCCGGTTCCACCGTCTTCTTCGACCAGCTGGTAGCCAACGTGCTCATATAATTGCAGGCCATAGAGACGATTCGCATTCTGCGCGAGCCGTGCTGCATCAATCGGGTCACCTGCCCTGACATTGAGTCGCGACTCAAAGACGCGCGATGCCAGTTTTTCGTCGTGCACAACGCGAACGAACGCCAGTTTCTCGTTTTCCCTGGGAACCACGCTGCGCTGTGTCACATGCGTGTTCCAGTCCTCCGGCGACAACGACAAATCCACGAGCCTTCGGTGTTGCTCAACCACGGCAACTCGGCCGGGTTCCATCGTTTCCGCGATATCCGCGAAATTACTCGACGCGTAGACACCCAGCTTCGGTTTGATCAGGACGTCCTGGTCACCAAGCGTTTCGATTTGCCGCAGTGTTTCCTTGCGAATCATGATCGTCAGCATTTGCTCCGATATCGTCAGAACCGACTCCAACTCTTCCGACGTGTACAACGGAAATTCGACGTCGACCGCGATGATGATATCCACTCCCATGCCTTTCATGACGTCGATCGGTAGATTGCCCACGATGCCACCATCGACCAGTAGCCGCCCGTCGATTCGCGCCGGTGAAAAAACACCGGGAACCGACATGCTGGCGCGAAGCGATTTCGCCAGATCGCCACTGCCGAGGACAACGGCCTCTCCAGCAACGATATCCGATGCTACGGCGCGAAACGGAATCGGCAGGTCGTCAAAGTTTTTGATGTGCGACGTCGATAAGGTCAACTCGCGCAGCAGGAGATCCAGTTTCTGACCCTGGATAACGCCTTTCGGCAACAAGAGGTCACCGTCACGAACACCGAGCTCAAAGTTGATTGGAAAGTCGCGCTCATCCTGCTTGCGGCGAAAACTTAAATCCCGTCGTTCGGGCTTGTCGGATAAGGTGCCGGTCCAGTCTATCGTATTGACCAGTTCTTCAAGTTCGTTGGCACTCATTCCCGAAGCGTATAAGCCGCCGACGATAGCGCCCATACTGGTACCGGCAATCGCATCGACTGGAATTCGCAGACGTTCGAGTTCCTTTAGCACGCCGACATGAGCCGCGCCACGCGCTCCGCCGCCACCGAGGACCAGGCCAATGCGGGGCCGCTGCCCTGCTTCGCCGCCATTATCCGCCGCGGCATGAGCATCCTCATGTAGGAGGACCGAAAAGGTGAGCGCAAGAAACACAGCGAAAGTGGATGGGCGGATCAGAATCATGAACAGGCTCTGCGGGGCGTGGGACTGATTGCAATTATAATGATTGCGGCCCGCGAATGTCGCTGAGCCTAGCTGACCTTGAGTGAATCCGCGTAATTGAACAGGTCCTGCAATTCCGCCTGCTTGTGGTCCTCGGTCCAGCTAAGCTCCTCTGCCGCAACCGCCGCCACCGCGTCAAAAAGGGGCCGACCCTGGTCCGCGTCAAAGCCAATCATCGTGCGCCGGAATACGATATCGGCCAGAGTTACCGCAAACTCCTCGCGAATGACGAAAAGCACTTCTGCGGCCAGGTGAACGGAATCATTGTTCAGGGTTTGTCGCGAAACATCATCGTCGCAGGCGAGATCGACAATACCTGCCGCACGCCCCCCGTAGATTGACAGCAGGCGATGAACACCGGCATCGGACAGCAGTCCGGATGCCACCAGTCGTTCGCGCGCCCTGTCCACGCCCCAGGCGCCGGGCAACAGCGTCCCGGCTGTCCGGCTGCCGGGCAATTTACGGTGCAGAATTTTGGCCAGTCGATCGACGGTCTGTTCGGCGAGGTTTCGGTACGTGGTCAGCTTGCCGCCAATAATGGAAACCAGGCCGCTCGCAATATTGCGATTGGTCTTGATGATGTGGCGGCGGGTAATCGCCGACTCCGGCCCCTTGTCCCGGTACGGTAACGGCCGAACTCCAGCATAGGCGAAATGAATATCGTCAACCGTCAGGCCCGCCCTGGGGAAAACCCGGTTGGTCTCGGTCAGCAGATAGTCGACTTCCTCGCGACTGGCTCGAATCTGATCGAGGCTGTCATCGTAGCGAATATCCGTTGTCCCGATCAGAAGCTGATCGTTCCACGGAATAATAAAAACGGGTCGTCCGTCTGCAGCCGCTTCAACATAGAAGGTGTCGGTAGGTGAGCCTTCGAACCGTGCAACGACAATATGGCTGCCTTTGGTTCCACCAACAAAACGCTTGACGCGATGCGGCGCCGCTTTCAAAACCTCGTCAACCCACGGTCCCGCCGCATTGACAATTGAACGTGTTGCGACTTCATGCGTACAACCGGAGGCGTCTGTGTAAACGAGAGCACTAACACGGCCCTGATCCGTTTTAATCTGACGCACGGTGCAATAGGTTCTGATACTCGCCCCGGCTGAACGTGCTGCCAGCAAATTCTCCAGTACAAGGCGTTCGGCGAAGGTTACCTGGGCATCGTAATACCGCGCTGCACCGATCAGGCCGTCGTCGCGCAATCCGGGTTCTTCACGTCGAATCTCATCCCGATCGAGCATGTCATGACCCGGCAACCGCTTGCCAAATGACAAGATGTCGTAGGCAATCATCCCGAGGCGAATCAGGAGCGGGCCTCGCCGTGCGCCCGAGAATATTGGAATGCTAATACGCAGGGGCTGGACCAGGTGTGCGGCAATTTTTCTCAGGCACCGGCGTTCCCGCAAGGATTCGAAAACCAATGGAATTTCGCCGTACTCGAGATAACGCAGACCGCCATGAATCAGGCGGCTGGACACCGCCGACGTCCCACTGCACATGTCGTTCTTGTCCAGGATAACGACGTCAAGCCCGCGCAAGGCCGCATCACGTGCAATTCCGGCACCATTGATACCCGCGCCGATTATCGCGACATCGAAGATTTTCGCTTCAGCATTCATCAGGGTCGCGTCTGGCCAGCTCCTCGAACGACATATTTATAGCTGCACAATTGTTCGGCGCCTACCGGTCCGCGCGCATGGATTCGACCGGTCGCTATGCCGATCTCGGCGCCCATACCGAATTCGCCGCCGTCCGCAAATTGTGTCGATGCGTTGTGCAGCACGATAGCACTATCGACTTCGCGCAAGAACTGCTCGGCCGCCTCATTGTTGCTTGCAACGATGCTGTCGGTGTGCCCCGATCCGAATGTCGCAATATGCTCAATTGCCGCATCAATGTCGGCAACCACTCGAATCGCCAGGATTGCGTCCAGGTATTCTGTCGTCCAGTCCGCGGTAATTGCCGCCTTGACGCCAGGCACAATGCTTGCGACTTCCGCGTCGCCGCGAATTTCGCACCCGGCAGTAGCAAGAGCCGCACAGATATCCGGCAACAGCCGTGCCGCCACTGACTTGTCGACCAGCAGCGTCTCCGCCGCACCACAAACCCCGGTACGACGCATCTTCGCGTTGACGACAATATCTCGCGCAATACGGGCGTCGGCCGATTCGTGAAGATAGACATGACAAAGACCCTCGAGGTGGCCGATGACGGGCACCCTCGCCTCGTCCTGCACGCGCTTGACCAGGCTTTTGCCGCCACGCGGAACGACGACATCGAGCCACTGGCTCATCGATGACAGCAAGAAACCGACCGCGGCCCGGTCTCTCGTGCTCACCATTTGAACACCGCACGCGCTGAGCCCCGCTGCACTCAGCCCCTCGACCAGGCAAGCATGAATCTCACGGCTCGAATTAAAACTGTCTGAACCGCCCCGCAGAATCACAGCATTGCCGGACTTCAGACACAACGCGGCTGCGTCGGCCGTCACGTTCGGGCGACTTTCGTAAACGATTCCAATCACACCGAGCGGCACTGATACGCGCTGTATCGCCAATCCGTTCGGTCGTTGCCACTCGTCGATGACTCGACCGACCGGGTCCCGCATTTCGCTGATTGTCTCCAGACCGGATGCCATTGCGTTAATGCGCTCATCGTCCAGTTCGAGCCTGTCCAGCAATGCGTCACTGAGATTGCGCTTCCGCGCTGCTTCAATATCGAGCCGATTGGCCGCCAGTATCTGCGCCCGATTGTCACGCAATGCGATGGCGGCCGCCCGGAGTGCTGCATCGCGTTCTGCCGCCGTGCTACGCGCAAGTTCGTCGGCTGCCGTCCGCGCCTTGACGCCGAGATCCGACATCAGAACGGCAATGGTTTCTTCAGTTTCGCTCATTCTCAAATACCACCAATTCATCCCGGTGTACCAGGACGGACCGGCCCCGGTAGCCCAGGCGGGCCTCTATCTGTGCGGACTGGCAGCCCAGCAGTTGGCTCACCTCCTCGCTCGTATACTCGGCGAGCCCTCGACCGATCTCAACGCCACCGGCATTCTTGAGAGCAACGACATCACCTCGCCCGAATTCGCCCGCCACAGAGGTCACTCCAACCGGCAACAAGCTGCCGCCATCGCGCAAAGCACTGATCGCCCCGTCATCCAGCCGCAATTCGCCCGGCACCTCGAGTACGCCGGCAAGCCATTGCTTACGGGCAATCGCCGGTGTGCCGCTGGCGTGAAAAACCGTGCAGCGCGCACCGTCCGCCAATGAACGCAGCGGATTCTCGATCGTGCCGCTCGCAATGATCGTTGAACAGCCGGCGTGCGTCGCTATTCGGGCGGCCATTACTTTGGTTCTCATGCCGCCGGTTCCAAAGCCTGTCCCCGCTTCGCCCGCCATCGCCAGCACGGCATCGTTGATGCTCGTCACGTCCGGCACGTGTTCCGACCCCTCACTCGATCGCGGGTCGGCAGTGTACAGGCCATCGACGTCGGACAGCAGGACCAAAGCATCGGCCATCACCAGTTGCGCAATGCGCGCGGCCAGCCGGTCATTGTCACCGTAGCGAATCTCCGTGGTCGCGACGGTATCGTTCTCGTTGACGATCGGGACGACAGACCTTTCGAGCAATTTACCGAAAGTTCTTCGGGCATTCAGGAAGCGGCGTCTATTCTCGGTGTCATCCGGTGTCATCAAGACCTGGGCAGCTGCAAGCCCGTGTTCACCCAGAATTGCCTGGTAGGTGTGCATCAACTGGATCTGCCCGACCGCGGCCGAGGCCTGCAAGTCATCAAGTCGAGCTCGTGCCTTGCTAATACCCAGTGTCTCGCAACCGATAGCGATAGCGCCGGATGACACGACAACGACCTGGTGGCCGCTTCGAACCAAGGAAGCGAGGTCAGAGACAAGCGATTCCAGCCAGGTGCGATTCAGCCGCCCCTGCTCGTCCACCAGCAACGACGAGCCGACTTTGACAACCAGGCGACGATAATCTGACAGCGTCGGCATTGCTAGCCAACAAACAGGTGCTGTCGATCAAATGATGTCAGCGTGACCTCACCTTTGGATACCGCAACAGAACCACTTCGTGCAACGGCCGATATTTCACCGATATCGGCGGCCTCAGCGACAAAAGCATCGATTTCCTGGACACGGCCGGTGAGTTGTAAAGTACAACTGACCTGGGCGTCGTCCAGAATTTCAGCACCGAATCGCTTGGCCAGTGACAGCACTTTTGCCAGACCGC
>JAUHYO010000152.1 GCA_030426325.1 Gammaproteobacteria bacterium
TCAGTTTGGTGGTGAAGGGTGGATTTGAACCACCGACCTACGGGTTATGAGTCCGTCGCTCTAACCAACTGAGCTACATCACCAATTTGGGTCGCAGATTGTCCAGTTGCTGCCGACAGCTGTCAAGGCAATCGGCCGCCTCTCTACCATATCCGAACCCGGTCCTCCGGGGCCAGCCACATGCCGTCGCCTTCCTGGGTGCCAAAAGCCTCATGGAAGGCGTCAATATTGGGGTATGGCCCGTTGACGCGGAATTCAAGCGGCGAATGCGTATCGGACGCGAGTCGGTTGATAATCGCTGCATCGCGGTACTTGCCCTTCCGCGACATGGCATAGCCGATGAAGAAGCGTTGCGGCCCGGTGAAGCCATCGATGACCGGAGCTTCCTGACCGTTCAAACTCCGGATGTAGGCCCGATATGCCATCGCGATGCCCGACAGGTCGCCGATGTTCTCGCCGAGCGTCAGCTCGCCGTTCACGTACATGCCTTCAACCGGTGAAAATTTCTCGAATTGAGAGACCAGCACCCGGGTTTTTTCCTCGAATGCCTTGCGATCCTGATCCGTCCACCAGTTCACCAGGTTGCCGTCGCCATCAAACTGGCTCCCCGAGTCATCAAAGCCGTGGCTGATCTCGTGACCGATCACGCCACCGACCGCACCGTAGTTGATGGCATCGTCGGCATTCAACTGAAAGAACGGTGGTTGCAATCGCGCCGCCGGAAACACGATTTCGTTCTTCGACGGATCGTAGTAGGCATTCACCGTCTGCGGCGTCATGCCCCATTCTTTGTTATCGACCGTCGTCCCGAGTTTCGCGAGATCGCGTTCGTAGTCCCAGGTAATCGCACGGTTGATGTTCCCGAAATTATCACCGGCAACGATCTTCAGTGTTGAGTAGTCACGCCACTCGTCGGGATACCCGATCTTCGGTAAGAATTTAGCGAGCTTTTCCTTTGACTTGATGCGCGTCGCCGGGCTCATCCACTCCAGGTCATCGAGGCTCTCATCGAAGGTTGCGATGACATTGTCGACAAGTTCCTGCATTTTCGCTTTTGCTTCGGGCGGGAAATATTCGGCGACGTACAGTTTGCCAACCGCCTCGCCGATCAGCCTGTCGACAATCGCTACGCCCTGTTTCCAGCGCGGCTCCGGTTCCTTTTGGCCGTACAGGATGCGATTGCGGTAGTCGAAGCGAATCGCTGCTGTTGTCTCATCAAGATACTGCCCCGAGGCATCCAGAACTCTGAATGCCAGGTACTGCTTCCAGGTGTTCAACGAGATATCGTTCAGCAGCCCATCGAGCGCTTCGAAGTAACTCGGCTGTTCGATAATGACCTGTTCTTCCCCATCAATGCCGAGCGCCGCGAAGCTCTCACCCCAGTGCATGTTAGTGCCCAGCTCCGGGAGCTCGTCCATCGAGTATGGGTTGTTGATCTGTTGCGGATCGCGATTTCTGACGGAGTCCCATTGCACGGTCGCAAGCGCCGCTTCCAGTGCGTACACATTCTCTGCCGCTTTCGCCGCCGCCTCTGCGTCCATTCCGCTTCTTGCCAGCATGCCGGCGATGTACGGACGAAGTCCTGCACGTGCTTCTGCAAAGTTTTCGTTGTCGACCTGCAGGTAATAGTCCCGGTTCGGCATGGTGATGCCACTTTGATTGACGTAAACCGTGTACCGCGACGAATCTTCAAGCGCCGGGTATATCTGAATGCGATACGGAGCGGCGACTCCACTTCGAAGCAGCGTTGCCATCGTCGTCGTCAACGACTCAATCGAATCGATATTTTCGATCGCCTTGAGTCGTGGCTGTAATGGCTCTATGCCCTGTGCATTGATCGCATCGATGTCCATGAAGCTGCTGTAGAGATCACCAACTTTCTGCGCTTCACTACCAGGTTCGTTGGACCCGTTGGCAGCATTCTCAACGATCGTCCGCAACGCGTCTTCAACGCGCTCGCTGACTTCGTGGTAGACGGTATAGCCGGAGTAAATCTCGGGGATCTCGGTGCTGTCGAGCCAGCCGCCATTGGCGAACTGGTAGAAATCATCCTGTGGGCGCGTGGTGGTATCCAGTGCATCAAGATGCACGCCGGACTTAAGCTCCGGCTCGTCGCTGCCGCCACAGGCGGCCAATACCGACACCGCGATAGTCAGCCAGCAGGCATTGAAATACTTCATTGAATGACTCCTGTTAAAGCGTTTGCTTGGCGATTCGGAAGCCTAACAAATCTCGCCGAATCCGGTGAAGAAATCGGGTACAGTCAGCGCATGAACCTGACCTTTATCTATTTCCTCGAAATGCTTGGCACCGCTGCGTTTGCGATCAGTGGTGCCCTGGCCGCGTCACGCAAGCGAATGGACATTTTTGGTTTCAGTGTGCTGGCATTGATGCCGGCGATCGGTGGCGGCACGATCCGGGACCTGGTCATCGGGCGAACGCCTGTTTTCTGGATCGAGGACAGTCGTTACGTCACTGTCGCGATCATCTCGGCAATCATCGTATTTTTTGCACCTTACAAAGTTGGCTCACGGCAAAGGGTCCTGATCTGGATGGACGCGATGGGCCTGGCCCTGTTTGCGGCACTCGGTACGAAAATCAGTCTGGAGCACGGCACCGGGCCAGTCGTCGCCGTGATGCTTGGCGTTACGACCGCCGTTACCGGCGGCATGATTCGCGACATGATCTGTACGGAGATCCCGCTGATTCTGTCGAACGAGATTTACGCGACAGCCGCGTTTGTTGCCGGTGGCACGCTGGTGACTGCCGAGTATTTTGAACTCGCGCCGGGACCAGCTTTGGCCATTGCCGTTGCCGCCGGGTTTGCCGTTCGTGCGCTCGGCATTATCTACAATTGGTCGCTACCGAGTATCGGCACTAAACATTGAATCGGAAGTGCATGACATCGCCTTCCTGGACGATGTATTCCTTGCCTTCGAGTCGCAGGCGCCCCGCTTCTTTCGCACCGTGCTCACCATTGCCCTTGACGAAATCGTCGTAGGCGATCACCTCGGCACGAATAAATCCCTTTTCGAAATCGGTGTGAATCTCGCCCGCAGCCTGCGGGGCAGTCGCGCCGACTTTTGTCGTCCAGGCTCGCACTTCTTTTACACCCGCAGTGAAGTAAGTCTGCAATCCCAGCATGGCGTAGCCATGACGAATGACGCGATTGAGTCCGGGTTCTTCGAAGCCCAGGTCCGCCAGGAAATCCGCCTTGTCGGCCTCGTCCAGCAATGCAATCTCCGCCTCGATAGCTGCACAAATGGCGACGACCTCGGCGCCATCTTTCGCTGCATACTCACGCACGGCGTCCAGGTGCGGGTTGTTTTCGAACCCGCCCTCATCGACATTCGCAACGTACATGACCGGCTTGGCCGTGATCAGGTGCACGCTGCGGAGTATTTCCTTTTGCAGATCGCTCTTTTCAAGCGATCGAACCGGTGATCCGGCGTCGAGGTGTGCCTTGATGCCCGCGAGTGCATCGCGATAGGCGATCGCGTCTTTCTGACCCGTTTTCGCGGTGCGTGTTGCCTTGTCGAGTTGACGCTCGACCGATTCGAGGTCGGCCAGGGCCAGTTCGGTATTGATCGTCTCAATGTCATCAATCGGATCGATCTTGCCGGCAACGTGGGTCACGTCGTCGTTCTCGAAACAACGCACAACATGAGCAATCGCTTTGGTTTCCCGGATATTCGCAAGAAACTGGTTACCGAGTCCCTCGCCTTTCGACGCGCCAGCGACCAGACCGGCGATGTCAACGAACTCCATGGTCGTCGGCAGTATTTTCTGCGGCTTGACGATTCCCGCGAGTACGGCGAGACGCGGATCCGGAACCGGTACCACTCCGACGTTCGGCTCAATCGTGCAGAACGGATAGTTTTCAGCCGCGATTTCCGCCGCAGTCAGCGCATTGAACAGCGTGGATTTGCCCACGTTCGGCAGGCCGACGATGCCACAGGTAATTGCCATTATTTTTCTCTAGTGTGAAGCGCTTTGGTGGCCGCATTCAGGCCGTCTTCGATCAGCAACGGCATAACCGCCATTGCCTCAACGATATTGTCTTCTATAGCGCGTTCGACCTCGGCCGAACCACGCTTCAGTACGTAGTTGGTCACCTGGCTTTTCTCGCCCGGATGGCCAACGCCCAATCGCAGCCGTACGAACTCGGCGCCGCAATGCTGAATGATGTCGCGAAGTCCGTTGTGACCACCATGACCACCGCCCTTCTTGAAACGCGTTGTGCCCGGCGGCAAGTCAATTTCGTCGTGAGCAACCAGCAGTTCCTCGACAGTCAGGCGATAGTAATCCATTACGCTTCGAATCGGACCACCGCTCAAGTTCATGTAGCTCTGAGGCTTGACGAGCCAGACATCCTCGCCACGCAAATTGATCCGGCAGTAGTCGGCATCGAACTTCTTGTCGTAGCGAAAGCTGCCACCGTATTTTCTGGCCAGCGCATCCACAAACCAGAAGCCTGCGTTGTGCAGCGTACGTTCGTACTTGTCCTCCGGGTTACCGAGGCCAGCGATGATGCGAATTGTCTTGGACATGGGGTGGCAATCTTAAACAAAAAGACCGCCAGGTGGCGGTCTTTTCGCGCTCATTGATCGCAGGCTTAGTCGTCTTTGGGCTCGTCGTCTGCATCGGCAGCAGTGGGTACATCGCCTTCTGCCACTGCGCCTTCCGCCGCGTCGTCTTCTTCGACAGGCGCTGCCTTGATAACGTGAATCGATACAATTGCCTGGTCGTGATGCTCGCCTTGTGCCAATTCAGGAATCTCGACACCTTCCGGCAACTTGATATCCGACAGGTGCAACATCTCATCGAGTCCCAGGCCGGAAATGTCGACTTCGAGATATTCCGGCAGGTACTTGGGCAGACATTCAACTTCAACGTCATTCATCAGGCGCGACACGCTACCACCGCCCTGCTTCACGCCCGGCGCTACATCTTCGCCGATGAAGTGCAGCGGTATGTTCATTCGGATTTCAACGTCATCAACGATACGCTGGAAATCCATGTGCATGATGATGGGCTTGGCAGGGTGCCGCTGCAGGTCCTTCAGGATCGCAGCCTGGCTCTTGTCGCCAACCTTGATGTTCAGGACACTTGAATAGAACGACTCATTCTCGAGCTGCAGCAATACCTTATTCTGGTCAAATTGCAGTGCGCGCGGCGGACGCCCGGCACCGTAGATGATTGCAGGAACTTTTCCCTCGTGACGCAGGCGGCGGCTCGCACCTTTCCCCTGATCTTCGCGGAGTTCTGCAACCAGATCGAAATCGTCACTCATGACTATTCTCCACTATCTGATTGATTTTGCTGGATTTAATCCAGGCATTAAAAACGCGTGAATCGCGACCAATCCACGCACGGGCGCGCATATTAACCGGGGGCAGAGCCCTTTACAAGGAATACGTCTCAGTCGACGTAGAGCGAACTGACGGACTCGTCATCCGAAATTCGTCGCATCGTCTCGGCCAGGAGCTCGGCCGTCGACAGTTGGCGGATCTTGCCACAGGCCTGGGCCTCGGCATTCAGTGGAATGGTGTCCGTGACAACGACTTCATCCAGAAAGGATTCGGCGATGCGGCTGACCGCGGGGCCCGACAGGACCGGGTGCGTAATGTAAGCGGCGACGCTCGAGGCACCGTGGTCCTTGAGTGCGCCGGCCGCGTGGCACAGCGTACCTGCCGTATCGACCATGTCATCAATCATCACGCAGTTCTTGCCCTCGACCTCACCGATGATATTCATGACCTCGGACTGGTTCGCCCTGTCGCGACGCTTATCGATAATGACAAGGTCGGCGTCACCGAGGCGCTTGGCGAGGGCACGTGCTCGAACCACACCGCCGACGTCCGGCGAGACCACAACCATATCGCGGTACTTCTGTTTCCAGACATCGCCCAGCAACAATGGCGATGCGTAGACGTTGTCGACGGCGATATCGAAAAAGCCCTGGATCTGATCGGCGTGAAGATCCACCGTCAGCACCCTGTCAACCCCGGCGGCGGCAAACATCTTTGCGACCAGTTTTGCGGTGATAGGCACACGCGATGACCGGGGGCGGCGATCCTGGCGGGCAAATCCGAAGTACGGCACCACCGCGGTAATCGATTCGGCCGAAGCGCGGCGAGCCGCGTCTACCATCACCAGCAATTCCATCAGGTTTTCAGCGGCCGGCGGACAGGTCGGCTGGACAATAAACGTTTCGCGACCCCGAATATTCTCGAGGATCTCGATATTGAATTCGCCGTCAGAGAATCGACCGACGTGGGCTCGGGCTAGCGGAATGCGAAGGCACCGGACGATATCCTGTGCCAACTGCGGGTGGGCATTCCCCGAGAATACCGCCATTGTTGCCAGTTCCACGATGTCCCCTTTCGTGTGAGTTGGCTGGGGCGGCAGGATTCGAACCTGCGGTACACGGGATCAAAACCCGATGCCTTACCACTTGGCTACGCCCCAACAAGGATGTTCAATAGGAATTTCGGGGCGTAGTGTGCTGTCCGGCCCCGCCACTGTCAACGCTCGAAGAAATTCCAGCGATCGATGACCATTCGTACGCGGGTATCGGGGTTCGTCGCTGTCAGCGTGCGCGGCATTTGCTGCCCGGCTGCTTCGCGATAGCGCGAGATCAGGACTTCCCAGTGACTCTGCTCGATACGCAACAGTTGTCCGGTCGCATCAAATTCTGTCTCGGCCGGCATCGATGGGTCCGGAATACCCAGGGCCCAGTAGCGCAGGCTGGCGACCGGAATGGTCCAGCCATAGCGATGCAGCAGCTCGGTCTCCGGGTCCACCAAGACGGTCCTGACGCCATCCTTGTCGGTCAGTACGATGACCCGATCGTCACCTTCGATCCGGACGGTGCCTATGCCCAGCGGCCCGCCGACCGTGGCATCGAAATCATCGCCGGTCTGGGTCCAGTCAAACTTGCCATTGAAGCCTTCATCGCCCGCTTTGACGGCAATACGGCCTTTGAACTCCCAGTTCGCGATCGTGCCCAGCACCGCCTGCCGCTGCTCCCAGTCAGAAATATCCGGCAGATCGATGCTCGGACGGGTTGCCGCACAAGCCGACAAAACCAACGCGGCCAGGGCAAGGCTTACGGCCCGGGCCGGCCTGGCGTCAGGGCTTGTCTTCAAAGTAGCGCGCACGAACATCCTGCAAGAGTTTGCTGTCGGGTGTTTTCTCCTCAGCCGACTCAAGCATGGCGATGGCTTCATCCTCGCGACCCAGTTCGGCCAGGACCTCGACAATATGAGCGGCCACCTCATGATCGCTGAATCGCTCATAAGCGATATTGAGTTGCTCAAGGCCGGCTTCGAGATCGCCCAGCTTGTAGAGCACCCAGCCGAAGCTGTCGATAATGGCCGGGTTCTCCGGATCAAGCTTCAACGCCTTTCGGATCAGTTTTTCGGCTTCGACGTACTGGTCGGTCCTGTCCGCCAGCGTGTACCCGAGTGCGTTCAGGGTCAATGCGCTGTCCGGCCAGCGCTTCAGTGCCCGGCGATATTCGGCGATGGCGTCGTCCAGGCGGC
>JAUHYO010000153.1 GCA_030426325.1 Gammaproteobacteria bacterium
AGCGCTTGCAATGAAGCGCGTCCTGTACTCCGACGCTCCGCATCCGGAGATCGCAATGGGCCTGAACAACGTGGCGTATACGCTTCACGTCGAGGGTCAGTACAAGGAAGCGGAGCTGGCGTACCGGGAAGCGATTGAGATGAATCGCAAGCTGCTCGGCGATGATCACCCCGATATTGCCATGGCGCTGAACAACCTGGCATTTGTAATCCGACAGGAAGGCGATCTTCCGTCAACCATTGATATCGCCAGCGAGTCCGTGGAAACCTACCGGCGAACCCTGGGTGATGAACACCCGTCGGTCATGCGCGGTATGAACAACCTGGCGATGTGGCTGCTCGATGCCGGCGACTACAAAGCGGCCGAACCATTGCTTCGGCAAGTGCTCGATGTGCGGATCAAGTCATTGGGACCGGAACATGTCGACGTCGCGGGCACGAAGATCCTGCTCGCTGGCCTGCTGGTTGATACCGGGCGCAGTGAAGAAGCGCTGACATTGGCAAGCGGCAACAAGGAAATCTACGCCGGCGAATACGGTGAGGATCATTGGCGGACAGCGAGCGCTTCGGTGGTCGAAGGTGCAGCACTTGCGTCGCTGGGCCGGCAGGACGAGGCGAGGAAGCTGTTGTTGCCGGGCTATGAGCTTTTGCGAACAAACACCGAAGCACTGCCCTGGTTTGTGAGCAGTGCCACGCGCTGGCGATCCAAGATTACATAATACAAATCGTTCGCAGCGCCCCCAATTGCCGCGCTGCTGCAACAGGAGTATTGTGGTCGCTACAAAAATACTAATAAAAAACAACAAGAAACCCGTAAGAAAACATTCAGGGGAAAATCAATGAACGCGCATTTTAGTAGCTGGTCGCCGGCGGTACTGTTTTTGACGATATTGCCGATGACGGCGCTCGCAACAACACCAACACTTGTTTCGTCGGGTGATTTCGATGGCCGGCATTACGAGGTTTATGCTGCGGACGGCATTACGTGGCATGACGCCAATGCCGCAGCACAAGCAGCAACATTCCAGGGCATCAACGGGCACCTTGCGACGATCACGTCGGCTGCTGAAGATTTGTTCGTCGAGACACTGCGCAGTGGTGCCGATCTCAATGCGCAGGAGGCCTGGGTCGGTGGACGTACAATGTCGAATTGTTCGCCCATTCCTGGTTGTGGTTGGATGTGGGTGAACGACGAAGGCCCGATTTCGACCGCCCAGGTTCCGTTGTCGTCTTACTCGAACTGGCTGAACGGCGAACCCAATAACCTGGGTGCTGTTGAGTTTCATCTCGGCGTCGGATTGGGTGGGCAGTACGGTTGGAATGATGAAGGCAATCTCGGCAACATCGGCGGCTTTATTGTCGAGTATGACGCAGCGATTCCTGTTGATCCTGTCGAGTGCACCAGCGGAAGCGGCTGCGAAACGACCAGCGGCCAGATCATTAACGTGCCGCCGGCTGCACTGGGTGTCGACCCGGAGATTGCGATTCGCACTTACGAATACACCGACGACCCGGCGCGATGCGGTGTAAGTCCGTTGGTGTTGTTCGACACGGATGCGGACCCCAATAACGATCTCATTATCCCGCCGTACCTTTGCGGCTCCCCGAAATTCCTGATCGTCGAAGTCAAGACAAACAATCTCAGTTTCAACCAGGGAACAGTCGCGGTCGAAAATGAAGTCACGACGGCATTGCCGAACAACTGGTACGAATGCACCGGGCCGATCGATCCGAACATGCTGTTGTCGATGGCTGACACGCTCGATCCACAGTACCGTGACCGCGTTACTTACCAGCGTACCAATCCTGCCGATATGCTGGAAAACTCGATCGGTGCCACTATTGAGCCGGTTTTCGCCGGTGCGATGACGGACCTGACCGAGGGATGCGGCAGCTCGCGTGGCAAGATCATGACCTTCTCGTACCTGGGCATCGGGCTGAGCATCAATTTTGGTGCAGGCTACGACTACGAGACGAACCCGGAAGGCAATCGTGAGCGCTTTGCGGCCCTGACTCGGTACAAGCTGGTTGTGCTGCAGGAAGCGGTGGAAGAAGCGAGGGCAATGGGGTCAATCAGCTGGGTCGCGCACCGTATTCTTCGCGTACCGGTGAAGCTCGCGATCCGATTCCACGACCTGCAACACTACAACGCGGCCCTGGTATCAATTCAGGTCTTCCGTTCATTGAGTAGCATCACAAACTACAGTGACGTCGCGAATGAGAACTACAGTGGTGAGCACGATGCACGCGCGAGCAACATCGAGTTCACGTATACGGAATCGGTAATTCCGTTCAATTAGTCAATTTCCGGTTTGATCGCTTAAAGGGCCCGCAAGGGCCCTTTTTTTCGGGTAATCTCGCTCGATGACGGCTATCCGGCAATAACCACAGGATCGGCAGGACCCATTGATCGCTGACGACAGCAATACTTTCGCAATGCCGCTCGTAGTAGCGGTCACTGGGCACCGCGACCTGGTTGCGAGTGAAGTCCCGGAGATCAGGCTGCGCGTGAAAACCCTGCTTTCGGATCTCGCAAAGCGATTTCCAAGCCGTCGCCTCACCGTCATGTCGGCGCTGGCTGAAGGTGCCGACCAGCTGGTCGCCGAAGTCGCCCTGGAGCTGGGTGCGGACCTCACCGTGACGTTGCCGATGCCGCGTGCGCTCTACCTGCAGGATTTTGAAACCGCCGAGGCGCGCGATCGATTTGCCGCGCTCTGTGATCGGGCCAGAACCGTTTTCGAACTTCCGCTGGCCGAGGGAAACAGCGTTGAAGACGTATCAAAGCCCGGGCAAGCACGAAACCGCGAGTACGCTCAGGTCGGCGTTTTTCTGTGTGCACATTGCCATATCCTGCTCGCAATCTGGGATGGCAAGACCGGTACTGAGCTCGGTGGAACAGGCCAGGTGGTTAAATTTCACCACGACGACATCATGCCCGGCTACGCGAATCGCTCGGTCGCAACCCAGCAGATGCTTGTCGATGACGAAAGCGACCTTGTGTATCACATTGTTTGCTCGCGCGATCGCGAGCATGGCGAGCCAGCTCCCGGGCTGACGCCGCTTGATGCGTTCTGGTTTACCAAAGACCAGCACGAGCCACGTAGCAGGGAATTACCCAAACAGCACAAGCTGATCTTTGCAAGAAGCGATGAGTTCAGCCGCGACGCGGCTGGCCACGCAAAAAAAATCAGTGACGAAAGTTACCCCTTGTACCAGGCGGAACAACGAGATCAGTTGCCGCCCGGAGTCGACAGCATCAACCACCTGTTTTGTATTGCCGACTGGCTGGCAATTCATTACCAGAAGAAAGTGTTGCTGACTTTGCGTACGACCCACGTGCTGGCATTCCTGATGGGCCTGATGTTCATTCTCTACAATGACGTTGGACGCTTCACGCATTTCATGACTTTGTTCCTGCTGTTTTTTGGGTTGTCGGCGGGTATCCAGAAAATCGCCGCGCGACAAGGCTGGCATCGCAAGTACCTGGACTACCGGACCCTGGCGGAGGGACTCCGGGTGCAGTTCTACTGGGCAGTCGCCGGCGTCGGCAACCAGAACAATTCCAAGTTTGCTCACGACAATTTCCTGCAAACGCAGGACCCGGAACTGGGGTGGATTCGCAACATCATGCGCGTTGCAGGGACCGAGTGCGATGCGAAAAGAGAAACCAGTAAGGCAGCGCTGGAATTTGTTGTTCGCGAATGGATCGGGGATGAGAACAGCGGTCAGCTGGCGTACTTTGCGAAAAAATCGAGCGAAAGGATTCGCCGTAATCGATTCACCGAAAGACTGGGACAGCTAAGCCTTCTGATCAGCGTTGCCGTGGTTGTCGTTTTCCTGGCCATTGGTTCCACGATGTCCGACACGTGGGCAAACCCGCTAACGGTCCTGATGGGTGCCATGCTGTTGCTGTTTGGTATCCGGCAGGGCTATGCCTATGCTACTGCGGAAAAAGACCTGATCAAGCAGTACGAATTCATGCAGCGCCTGTTCAAAAATGCCTGGCGCCGGCTTGAGAGCGCAAGTGACGACGAAGAGCAGCGCCTGATTCTTCGGGCGCTCGGAGGTTCCGCTCTCGATGAACACGCGGAGTGGATACTGATGCACCGGGACCGCACTGTCGATTCTGGCGAAATCTGGCGCATGGGAAGCTAAAGAGCGGGAGATTACGTGGAACAGGATATTCTGAAAGCGCTGGGCGTCTCGCTGCTACTTGGTCTTCTTGTGGGGCTGCAACGTGAGTGGGACAAACACCCACTGGCCGGAATCCGGACCTTTACGTTTATTACGCTGCTCGGTTCGGTCAGTGCGCTTCTGGCGCGCGACTACGGCGGCTGGGTCCTGGCGACCGGTATGTTGGCGGTTGCCGGATTGCTCATCACCGGCAACTGGATGACCGAGAACGGCGACGAAGACGCACCGGCCGGGCAGACCACTGAAATTGCCGCGCTGCTGATGTTCGCTGTCGGTGCCATGCTGATTGCAGGTCATACCGTACCCGCTGTCGTGCTTGCCGGTACGACGGCTGTACTTCTGCACATCAGGGAACGATTGCATTCGGCAATCGGCAAACTCAGCGTTACCGACGTTCGCGCAATCTTTCAGTTCGTATTGATCGCCGTCGTAATATTGCCGCTGGTTCCCGATCAGACATTCGGACCGTATTCGGTCCTGAATCCCTTCAAGGTCTGGCTGATGGTCGTGTTGATCGTCGCCATCAGCCTGAGCGGCTATCTTGCCTATCGAATGGTTGGCGTCAGGGGAGGGAGTCTCCTCGGCGGCGCACTGGGCGGCCTGATTTCAAGTACTGCGACGACGGTCAGTTATGCGCGCCAGGCCGCGGCCAATCCAAAGGCTGCCGGAACCGCCGCCCTGGTCATCGTCATCGCATCAACTGTAGTTATTGTGCGCGTCGCCATTGAAGTCGCAGCCGTAGCGCGTGGACTGCTTGTTACCCTGATTCCGCCGTTTGCCGTGATCTTCGTGTTCATGCTTGGCACCAGTGTGTTGCTTTACTACCGCCTGCAGCAGGAGCACACCGAACCGCCTGAGCACAGCAACCCCTCGCAATTGAAACCGGCGATCATCTTCGCGGGACTGTACGCGTTCGTTCTGCTGCTGGTCGCTTTCGTCAACGACCGCTTCGGAGACCAGGCAATCTATTTGGCGGCGATGCTCTCGGGATTGACGGATGTCGACGCATTGACCCTGTCCGTTTCAGAACTGTTTAACCAGGAACGGGTATCCGGGGACACGGCGTGGCGTGCGATCCTGATCGCGACCCTGTCGAATCTTGGATTCAAGGCGGCGGCGGCCGGTATGCTCGGCGGGCGCAAGCTCTTTGCGATTGTTGGCGCTGCTTTCGCCGCGGCAATAGCCGTCGGCATTGTGCTCATCCTGTTCTGGCCTTGAGTGGGCGAGCGCTACGCACCGGTATTGAACGACCATATACGGATAAACGGGTCTATACTGACAGGAATTCTTTCGACTGAGGGCCGCCCATGTTTTCAGAGCGAACCAAAAAAATTGGCGACTACAAGCTCAACGTCGCGGCCGACGCACCCGATTTTCGCGACTGGCACTACCAGCCCGCACTGATTGAGCTTGCGCGGTCACAAGCAAAACCGAAGAACCTGAAAATACTGGATCAGGGTGATGAAGGTGCCTGCACCGGATTTGCGTTGGCCGCCGTCATCAATATCCTGCGTCGGCACAGCCGGCGACCGGGGCAGGTCAGTGCTCGCATGCTGTATGAAATGGCCAAGCGCCACGACGAATGGCGCGGTTACCGCTACGAAGGGTCGAGCTGCCGCGGCGCCATCAAAGGCTGGTACAACATGGGCGTCTGTTCCGACAAGCGTTGGCCGTTTGAACCGGGCAACCCGAAGTTTCTGACCGTCGAGGCGGCCAAGGAGGCGCGAAAAAACACGCTGGGTGCCTACTATCGCCTGGGTACCCGAATTTCGGATTTCCACTCCGCCCTGAACGAGGTCGGTGTCATTTTTTTTTCTGCCAATGTGCACGACGGCTGGGAAAAGGTGCCGAAATCCACCGGCATTATTCCCTTGAACAAGAACGTTGCCGGCGGACACGCCTTCGCAATCATTGGCTACAACAAAAAAGGCTTCTGGATACAGAACAGCTGGGGCGAGGGCTGGGGCAAGAAAGGCACCGCGCTTTGGTTGTACGAAGACTGGCAGCAGAATCTAAGTGACGCGTGGGTCCTCAGGCTGGCTGTGGAAACGCCGCAGGTCTGGCACTTGCCGCGCGAAGGCGGCTCCGATGCCGGGCGGGCCGAAGGCCTGTTTCGAAAGTCGCCGACACGCGGCGAAATCGCCGGGCATTTCGTGCACATCGATGATGGCGACATCCACGACAGCGGCGTCTACTGGAGCAACATGGATGACGTGCACCAGACTGCTCGCCTGCTGGCGAGGAGCGACAAGTACGATCACTTGCTGCTGTACGCGCATGGAGGACTGAACAACATCACTGCGTCAGCCCGACGTATTGCGGCGATGAAAGAGACCTTCAAGGAAAACAGGATTTATCCGTATCACTTCATGTATGACACAGGTCTGCTTGAAGAGATCAAGGATGTGGTCATCGGCAAGAACCGGGAAGCGCATGAGCGGGCAGGAGGACTGACCGACTGGACCGACAAAATCATTGAACATGCGACACACAAGCCCGGCCGTGGCCTCTGGCGCCAGATGAAACTGGGCGCACGATTGCCATTCCAGCCGGACGGCGCCGGGACCCTGGTTCTGAAAACCTTTCTCGACGCGTTGGCCGAGGAGGGCAAGAAGCTAAAAATTCACCTGGCGGGTCACAGTACCGGGGCGATCCTGCATGCCTACCTGGTTGAGGCGTTAAGCAGGCTCGCGCCGAAACAACGTATTGAAAGCGTTTCGTTGTTGGCACCGGCAGCAACAAACGAGTTGTTCAAGTCTCAGTATCTGCCATTACTCGAGGCTCCGAAGAGCGAAGCCGGGATCAATCGCATGATCATCTATAACCTGTCACAGGCGTTGGAGTTGGGCGACAGCGTTGCCGGTGTGTATCGAAAGTCGCTGTTGTACCTCGTCAGCAGGTCGTTCGAAGAGAACCCGCGACCGGCGAGCATTCTCGGGATGCAGCTCCACAACAAGCCGCTGGTGTCGGCTTCCAACAAAATGGAGTTTCGCTACAGTGACGGACCGCAAAGCAAGCATACAGCGGCTCAATCGCACGGCGCTTTCGATAACGATGTAAAAACCATGAACGCCGTATTGCGCGAGATTCTTCGCAAGAAGCCGGGCGTTGCGTTTACGAAGCAGTCGCTCAAATACTAATCTGCGAAAACCTAGAAAGCGTATGACAGCCTGGCAGTCAGCAACTGGTTGCGAAAGCTGCTGTTGAACTGTCCGCGATAGTCGAGCGAGATCGTGCTGCGATCACGTATCCATGTCAGGCCCGCAGCGACCATCCTGCTGTTCTGAATCGCGACCCGGTCCTCGAGAGAGAACACGGAACCCGGGGCTCCCGCCCAGGCATACGAGATT
>JAUHYO010000154.1 GCA_030426325.1 Gammaproteobacteria bacterium
GCCTGACCAAGGGTCTGCTGTTCATCAAGGTTGTCTCTGCTGTTGCTCCGCTGATGGGTCTGCTCGGTACGGTTACCGGTATGATCAAGACCTTCCAGGTCATCACGCTCTACGGTGCAGGTGATCCGAAGATGATGGCCGGCGGTATTTCGCAAGCCCTGATGACGACTGTATTGGGTCTCGTTGTTGCTATCCCGATGGTTCTGTTGCACACAATCGTGAGCGGACAAAGCCGAAAGATTGTCAACATCCTCCAGTCCCAGAGTGCAGGCCTCGTGGCCCAGCATTCTGAGAAGCATGGCTAAAGGCCGAAAGGAGTCGAAATGCTTTGGGTTCTAGATAGCTTCGAAGCCATTAGAGACTTCATGAGTCTGGGTGGCCCGGTTCTCCGGGCCATCGCTGTGACTATCTTTCTGATGTGGGTACTGATCGTCGAGCGGATCATGTTTTTCCGCTCGACAATGAAAGATATGTCACGCCAGATTCATGACAGCTGGGAGTCTCGAAACGAACGCAAGTCCTGGGCGGCGCACCAGATTCGCGAGTTGATGATCTCGCGATTTGATGAGGCCTCCAACCGCGGGATTAATATAATCCAGACACTGGTTGCGCTTTGTCCCTTGCTGGGCCTTTTGGGCACCGTGACGGGCATGATCAGCGTGTTTCAGGTCATGGCTGTTTCCGGATCGGGAAACGTTCGTGCAATGGCCGCCGGTGTATCACAGGCAACAGTTCCGACGATGGCGGGAATGGTTGGAGCGCTCTCGGGCGTTCTGCTGGTTACTTTGCTCAGCCGACGTGCGGCGCGTGAAGTCGAGTTCCTTGAGGACTCGCTCACGATGGACCACTAAGGAATAGGAATGCGTAAGACTGAACTATCGATGGGGCATGACGACGAGGGTGATGAAATTAACCTGACGCCGATGCTCGACGTTGTATTCATCATGCTCATCTTCTTTATCGTTACGGCTTCTTTCATCAAGGAGGCGGGCATCGATGTGAATCGACCCGATGCTCCGGTGACGGAGACCAAGCCGGAGGATGCGAATATTCTCGTGGTTATCAACGCACAGGATGAGATCTGGATCGACCGACGATTGATCGACCCACGAGCCGTGCGCGCCAATATTGAGCGTCTGCATGCGGAGAATCCGCAAGGTTCGGTGGTTATTCAAGCCAATAAGAAGTCGACCAACAAGATGCTGGTATGGGTAATGGACTCCACTCGCAGTGCCGGGGTGTATAACATTTCCATTGCGGACCAGGGCTGAGCGGGAACTCAACAGGAAACCATCATGCGAAAGAAACATTCATTGGGCCAGGAAGAAGAAAGCGAGGAGATCAATCTGACTCCGATGCTTGACGTCGTCTTCATCATGCTCATTTTCTTTATCGTGACTGCCACTTTCATTAAGGAAGCCGGTATTCAGGTAGAGCGGCCGGATACTTTTACCGCTGACACGCAGGACGATGCAGCTATTCTGATTGCAATTAGTGCCAGCGACGAGATCTGGATCGATCGAAAGGAAAGAGAGCCGCAGGCGGTCCGAGGCATCATTGAAAGGCTGCACGCCGAGAACCCGAAGGGTTCAATTGTCATCCAGGCTGACGAGGATTCGACAAATGAGAAGCTCGTTATGGTCCTGGAGGCGGCTAAAGCGGCCGGGGTGAGCAACGTGTCGATTGCGGCGGACAACAACTAGGAACATCACAGCGCGGGAACTGTCAAAAATACCAGGTTCGCCTGGCATGACTGAGACGAAGCAGCGCAGGCTGCTGAGGAGAACTGGACCATGATAGGTCGATATGTATTTTCAATCGTAATAGGTACTGTGGTTACGCTGAGCCTGTTGTTTATTATGCAGCTGCTCATCGTGACGGGTAAGCAGGCACTGACGGATCCGCGTGAGCGGCACAAGCTTGAATTCGTTCGCGTGAAGCGAAACGAAAACGTCAATACTCAAGACCTCACGCCTGAGAAGCCACCCAAACCGCCTGAAACTCCGCCGGAAACACCGCCACAGGATATGGACAATATCGATCCTGATGCGCCGTCAATTGACATTCCGGCACCGACTGTATCGGCCGACACGAATATTGGCGGTCCTGGCGGCATGAACATCGCCGAAGGTGACTATCTCCCCATCGTTCGAGTGGCACCGGTTTATCCCTCACGTGCACTTTCACGAGGGCTTGAGGGCTTCGTCGATATGTCGTTTACCGTGACAACGGCCGGCACCGTCAAGGATCCGATCGTTATCCAGTCAACGAGCAGTCTTTTTGAGCGTGCGGCAGAACGTGCGGTATTGAAGTTCAAGTACAAGCCACGCGTAGTTGACGGCGTACCGGTTGAAGTAAAAGGTGTAAAGACACGCATCACCTTTGAACTCGAAGATTAAGGTCGGTAGATAACCACTGGCGGGAAATCTATCCAAAGGATATTTTCAGTATGAATACTAGTCATCGAATCTCACTAAAGCTTTGCATGGTGCTGTTGGCAGGCATGCTCGCAAGCGGCGGCGCGTTCGCACAGGGCAGCGGGCAAGCCGACAAAGACGACGATACAAAGACCAAGCAGGCACAAGCCGTCAGCAAGGAAGTTTATGAAAAGATTCTTGCTGCACAGGAAATGGTTGACGCCAAGGACTACCAAGGTGCACTTCGCTCTTTGAACAGCCTGTACAACCCCGACAAGCTGACAGAGTATGAGCAGGCGAACGTACTCAATTACCTGGGCTTTGTTCATTACAATATGGACAACATGCCGCAGGCGATCGCCACGTATAAACGGTTGTTGGCGATTCCGAGCCTCGAGCCACAAATGGCGAAGTCCACGACGTTCACGATGGCTCAGCTTCTGACAGTCGAAGAAAAGTACGGCGAAGCCCTCACGACGATCAACAAGTGGTTCACGATGGAGCCCAACCCGGCACCAGAGCCATTCATCCTCAAAGCGCAGATTCTGTACAACCTGAATCGCTACAAGGAGATGATTGCACCGATCGAAACCGCGATGAAAGTTGCGACCAGCCGTGGCAAACCGCTGAAGGAAGACTGGTACAACCTGTTGAATTTCGCGTACTTCCAGGAAGAAAATTACGCCAAGGTACGTGATATCCAGATGACTTTGCTCGAAAACTGGCCAAAGAAACGCTATTGGAAGTCTCTGGCAGGTGCATTTACCGAATTGGGCCAGGACGACAAGTTGATCTATGCCTACGATGCCGCATACACACAAGGCATGCTAGAGGCCGAGGCTGAATTCGTAACCATGGCGCAACTCTTCATGCAGGCTGAAGTTCCGTACAAAGCCGCCACTTTGTTGCAGGAAAAAATCGACGCCGGCGTTTTGACCAAGAATGAGAAAAACTATCGTTTGCTGTCTCAGGCATGGCAACTTGCTCAGGAAGATGCCAAGGCCATTCCGGCATTGAAAGCCGCTGCGGCGCTGGCGGACCATGGTGAGCTCGATGCGCGACTCGCAAACTCTTACCTGAATGTCAGCGACTACGGTAATTGTGTGGCGTCAGCACGAAATGCAGCGCGAAAGGGCGGGCTCAAGAGTCCTGATAATATTCAGATTACTTTGGGCATGTGCCTGTACAACCAGCGCAAGTACGAGGAATCCAAAACCGCATTTCGCGAAGCAGGCAAGGTCCCGCGCTCACAGCGGACTGCCAATCAATGGATTCGCGTCATTGATGCGGAAATTGAACGCAATCGCCAGATTCGCCTGGCAGAAGAGGCCGCTCAGAAAAAGCGCAAGGAAATCGAAACACGTAAAGCCAATAGCGCGCGTGCTTAGTATTTAAGGCGACAGTCGCTTCGAAGGGCGTTGACCGTAACCGGTCAGCGCCCTTATTATTTCGCGCCTTCGAAATCAGGAAACCAGGAAGTCAGCAATGCCGAAAATTACGTACATTACACCGGATGGAATACGACACGAGGTCGAGGTTGAAAAAGGCTACTCTGTTATGGAAGGCGCCATAAACAACAATATTGACGGCATTGTGGCTGAATGTGGCGGCGCCTGCGCCTGCGCGACGTGTCATGGCTATATTGATGAGGCGTGGCTCGATAAAGTCGGCGAAATGGATGACATGGAAGACAGCATGCTCGACGCTGCTTACGAACGAAAAGACAATAGCCGGCTGACGTGCCAGATAGAAGTATCCGACGAACTCGACGGATTAGTCGTGCACGTCGCCGAGAACGATAACTAAGATCCTTGAAGGAGCGCTCAAAATGACAATATCTGCGGGTGAGAAAATGCCGTCCGGTACATTCGGTATCATGACGGATGCCGGTCCTGGTGCTATCTCAACGGATGAACTGTTTGCCGGTAAGAAAGTCGTGCTGGTATCGGTTCCCGGTGCATTCACACCAACTTGCTCAATGAATCACTTGCCCGGATTCGTGGAACAAGCAGCGGCCATCAAATCAAAAGACGTCGATACCATCGCTTGCATGGCGGTCAACGACGTATTCGTGATGGACGCCTGGGGCAAGGATCGTGGCGTCGGTGATGACGTCCTAATGCTGGCTGACGGCAATGGTGAGTACGCAGAAGCGCTGGGCCTCGAACTTGATGCCAGTGGTTTCGGCATGGGCAAGCGCGGGCAGCGGTTTGCGATCATCGTTGAGGATGGCGTCGCTACCCATGTCGCTGTCGAGGCGCCGGGCAAATTTGAAGTCAGTAAAGCCGAGGCAATTCTGGCTGCACTGTAGGTCGAACCGGGTGACCCGACGCCCTTATTCAGAGGGCGTCGGTCAGCTCAGGCACGATACTGAAGAGATCACCAACGAGACCAATGTCGGCGACCTCAAATATCGGTGCTTCTTCGTCTTTGTTGATAGCGACAATCGTTCCGGCATCCTTGATGCCGGTCAGGTGCTGAATCGCGCCGGAAATACCGATGGCAATGTACAGATCCGGTGCGATGATCTTCCCGGTCTGTCCAACCTGCATTTCGTTCGGTACGTAGCCAGCGTCAACAGCGGCTCTTGATGCGCCGACGCCGGCACCGAGCTTGTCGGCCAGCTTGTAAATGATGTCGAAGCTTTCGCTGCTGCCAAGCGCACGACCACCGGATACGACCCGATTGGCGGTCTGGAGATCCGGCCGGTCCGACGCACCGGACTGCAAATCAATGAACCGGGTATGTGTTGGCAAATCCACTGCCAGCGGCGCCGCGCTGATTGTTGCCGTATTGCCGCCAGCGGCTGCGGAATACGAAGCGGTTCGGACTGTTGCAACGACGACTTGGTCCGCCTGTGCTTCGACTGTCAGCACGGCGTTGCCCGCATAAACCGGTCGCTTGAAGCTGTGACTGCCTAAAACAGTCATGATATCGCTGATCTGATTGACACCCAGCAAGGCGGCAACGCGGGGCATCAGGTCCTTCCCAAAAGTGGTTGACGGACCGAAAATATGTGAATAACCGTCGCTGAGCGCAACGACCTGCGGGGCCAGCGTAGCGGCGAGCAGGTGCTCGTTCTCCTCGCGCTCAATCGTCAGCACTTGAGCGACAGACTGAATATCTGCGGCCTGTGCGGCGAGTTCGCCCGCTGTTGACGCAAATACTGCAACATCAATCTGGGCCCCTTCGATTTCAGCGGCACAAGAAACGACTTTCGCAGTGCTCGGATTGAGTTCACTGCCATCATGCTCAGCAATTATCAGTACTTTTGACACTAGATCAGTCCTTTGTCTTTCAGTGCGGCAACAAGCCCAGCGACATCATCGACCATGATGCCGCGCTCACGGCTCGCCGGTGGTTCATAGGACACTTCGCGAATCGCCGGCCCGGCGTCGACGCCGAGGTCCGCAATTGGCAAAACATCGAGTGGCTTCTTTTTGGCCTTCATGATGTCCGGCAGTTTGACGTAGCGTGGTTCATTTAAGCGCAGGTCAACGGTGATTACTGCCGGCAAGTCAACTTCGTTGGTTTCCAGTCCGGCATCCACTTCCCGGGTCACTTTGGCAGAGTTGCCGCTCAGCTCAATTTTTGAGGCAAATGTTGCCTGCGGCCGGTCCCAGATTGCGGCCAGCATTTGACCCATCTGGTTGTTGTCACCGTCAATTGCCTGCTTGCCCAGGATAACCAGCTCGGCCTGTTCACGGTCAACCAGGGCCTTGAATACCCGGGCGACGCCCAGGGGCTCAAGCAGATCGCCTGATTCGACCAGAATCGCGCGATCCGCACCCATGGCAAGGCCCGTACGAAGCTGTTGCTGGGCTTCGCTGCCCCCAATCGAGACGACGACCACTTCATTTGCCTCGCCACGCTCCTTGATTCTGAGGGCTTCCTCGAGTGCAATCTCGTCGAACGGATTGATGCTCATCTTCACACCATCAGTCTCGACGCCGCTGCCATCGCTTTTGACTCGGACGCGAACGTTGTAATCAACGACTCGTTTCAAGCCGACCAGAATTTTTTCCACTAAAAGCTCCTCGTAACCTTTTGGCAGTATTGCGAATCAGTCTCGCGGCCCGGTATTGTCCAACAGGGGCAGTATGCAAACAAGGCCAATTCAGGAAGGAACGGACGGTAGTTATGAGCAATTCACAATTGATAAGCGTCGAGGAACTGCAACTGGAACTGGGTGACGATGCGTTACGCGTCGTCGATTGTCGCTTCGACTTGTCCGATCCCCATGCCGGGCGCAAGGCCTATTTGAGCGGGCACATCCCGGGCGCCGCGTATGTGGACTTGAACGATGACCTTGCCGGGGAGCCGGGTCACGGCCGCGGCCGGCACCCACTGCCGCCCGCAGAGTCGGCCGCAGCGTGTTTCGGGCGGCTGGGGGTCGACTCTTCCGTCCGTGTCGTTGTCTACGATGGTGGAAGCGGCGCGATGGCCGCAAGAGCCTGGTGGATGCTGAGATGGTTGGGGCATGAGCAGGTTCGGCTCCTCGACGGAGGTTTCGATGCGTGGCTGGCAAATCAGTATCCGCTGCAATCCGGTGTCGCAGACATCAGTCCCAGGCGTTTTTCTGCCCGACCGAGACACGAAATGATCGTCGGGACTGACGATATCGTCAATGCAGGGGATGCCTTTGAAGCCCTCAACCTGCTGGATGCTCGAGACAGCTCGCGCTTTCTTGGGCATGTTGAGCCCATCGACCGGGTTGCCGGACATATTCCCGGCGCCAAAAACTTGCCGTTCCTCGATAACCTCACGGCAAACGGGTTCTGGAAAGCCCGGGATACTCGACGCTCACAATGGATAGACGTGCTGGGTGGAGACCCGAATGCAGCGTCGATCGCGATGTGTGGATCGGGGGTTACCGCCTGCCACCTGATTGTGTCGGCCGTCGATGCCGGGGTGCGGGAGCCGCGGCTTTACGTTGGATCCTGGAGCGCCTGGATCGACGATCCGGCGCGCCCGATCGGGGTCTGGGACGAGGTGCGCGAGGACGCGCGCGGGCTGTGGGTGCGCGGGCGGCTGCTGGAGGGCGTGGCGCAGGCGCGCGAGGCGGCGGCGCTGGTCGCGGCGGGGGCGATCGACGGCCTGTCGATCGGCTACCGCGTGTGCCGG
>JAUHYO010000155.1 GCA_030426325.1 Gammaproteobacteria bacterium
ACAACGAGATGAACATTGCCCGAGCAAACATCGTTGGCAGCCAGCAAAGCGTGCTGAACCAGTGCCATGCCGTTCAACGGGACGGTGAGTTTGGTCGTTCCAAATCGGGTGGACGTTCCGGCGGCCAGGACGAGTGCCGCGATTTCAGGGTGCCGGTCGTCTGCTGTCATCGCCGAAATACTGACGCAGCCCGCCGTTGCCTGTCCAGCTAATTCGTACCAACACTTGTATACTGGTCCTGATTTGAAATCGCAGTCCTGGACGTCCCGTTTCAGTGGTGACGTGGAGCTTGATGACCCGATTGAATGACAGCCATGCGGTCGTAACCGGCGGTGCGAGCGGTATAGGTCTCGCTATCGCGAGGGCGTTGGCGGACAGTGGTGCGCATGTGACGATTACGAGCCGCGACACGGAGCGCATGCAATCGGTGGTCGGTAAGCACGGCCGAATCTGGGGCGTGATGCTGGATGTTACCGATCCCCGAAGTGTCCAGAAGGCCTTCGAATCAACGGGCCCGGTCGATATTCTGGTCAATAATTCAGGCACAGCCCTGGCCGCACCATTTGAGAGTACATCGCTCGAGCAACTCTCCAGCATTATGGCGGTCAATCTGACCGGCGTATTCCATTGCATGCAAGCGGTGTTGCCAGCAATGCGCGAGCGCAGGTACGGGCGCATCGTCAATATCGCGAGTACGGCGGGATTGAGCGGCTACGCCTACGCATCCGTTTATGCAGCATCGAAGCATGCCGTGATTGGATTGACACGATCCGTTGCAGTCGAGCTTGCCCAAACCGGTATTACTGCGAACTGTGTTTGCCCGGGTTTCACAGACACCGAAATTGTTACGACGGCGATCGCAAATATTGCGGCGGTCACTGGCCGAAGTGAGGCGGAAACCCTTGCCGAGTTCGTTGAGCATAATCCGCAAAAACGACTGGTCACTCCCGGTGAAGTAGCCGACACCGTACTGTGGCTTTGTGGGGAAAACAGTCGATCGATCAACGGACAGGCGATTGCCGTTGCCGGCGGAGAAATCATGTGAGCAATTGCTGGCGTCATTGGCTGATTCCGGCGCTCTTCGCAGCGTCGCTCCTGCCGGGTTGCATGTTTTCCGCGCTGGATGAAGATCTCGAAAAGCTCGATCAGGCTGCGCACCTGTTCGCCGGGCAGACGACATTGCCGGAGGGCGAGTCGGCTGAAATCGTTGTCGTTGCCATGCACGACGCGAGTGGCAAAACGATAGCCGGATTTCGAATGATGTCCGGCGCAGGCCCATTTGAAATTCGGTCAACGCGCGCGCCGACCTGGCTGATCGCGTTCAACGATCTGAATCACGACCTGATCTTTCAGGCCGATGAACCCTACGCCTGGGCCAACGATGGTCGTCCGATTGACCCGGCGGTTGAGGCGAGCGATTCAATCAATCTCGCTTTTTCATCCGCTAACGAAGATGCACCGCGGCGGCCGAAAGATCTCGTCGATGAGCCGCTGGAGGACAAGTTTGGCAACTATGTCAGGTTGAGCATTGGAACTGTAACTCCACTGGCCAGTCCGTTGTTTTCGCCGGAACAGGCGGAGAGGGGATTGTGGGAGCCGTTCAAATTCACCGAAGACGGCGGTGCAGGTGTGCATTTTCTTGAGCCCTACGACCCGGACCGGGTTCCTGTGCTTTTTGTGCACGGCATCAACGGAACACCCCGGAACTTCGAGCACCTGATTGAGGGCCTGGATGAATCACGCTACCAGGCCTGGGTCGTAAGCTACCCGTCCGGTATGCGCCTGTCATGGGTCGCGCGAGGGATCTACCAGGTTATGCAGGTTCTCAATGTGCAACTCCAATTCGACGAGCTGCACATTGTCGCGCACAGCATGGGCGGGCTTGTGTCGAAAGGCACGTTGAACATCTGCGCGGCCAACAAGTCCTGCGATTATCTTCGCTCGTACACGACGATCTCGACACCGTGGGGCGGCGTCGCATCGGCAGAAAATGGCACGAAATGGTCGCCAACCGTCGTGCCGGTTTGGTGGGATCTCGCACCGAGCAGCGAGTATCTGACAACGCTGTTTGCAACACCGCTGCCCGGCGACGTGGAATATCACCTGGTGTTCGGGTTTCGAAGCACCGGCGGTTTCGGTGGCGAAAGCAGCGACGGCGTCATTCGTCTCAGCAGCCAGTTGCGGCCCGAGGCACAGCAAATTGCAGCATCGACCCTCGGTATCGATGCAGGACACGTCGATATTCTGTATCGAGTGGAAGCGCTGCAGAGAATCACGGACATTTTGGACAATGGAAACAGACAGTAGATAACGAGGCAAAGTATGAGTTTCGATCTTGATGGACAAGTCGCTATCGTTACTGGCGCCGGTCGCGGACTTGGCCGCAGCCACGCGCTGGCACTGGCCGCGCGTGGTGCAAGGGTGGTCGTCAACGATCTCGCAGAGCATGGTGACGCATCGGAGAGCGCGCGTGAGGTAGTGAGGGAAATTCGTGCCAAAGGTGGTTCGGCAATGGCGAACGGTGCCAATGTCGCTGACTTCGAACAGGTTGAGTCGATGGTCGACACGGTCATGGCGAAGTGGGATCGCGTCGATATTCTTGTCAACAACGCCGGAATCTTGCGTGACAAGACATTCAGCAAAATGTCGATGGACGATTTCAGGTTAGTAATCGATGTGCACCTGATGGGCTCGGCAAACTGCGCCAAGGCGGTATGGCCGATCATGTGTCAGCAAAATTACGGTCGAATCGTGCTGACGACGTCAAGCTCGGGTTTGTACGGAAATTTCGGGCAGTCGAATTACGGCGCTGCTAAGATGGCCATGCTTGGCTTCATGAATACGCTGCATCTCGAGGGCAAGAAATACAACATCCGGGTCAACTGCCTCGCACCGACGGCAGGCACAGCGATGACCAAAGGCCTGTTTCCGGATGCGGTGTTTGAATTGATGACGCCGGATTCGGTCAGTCCTGCGGTTGTGTTCCTTTGTGCACCGGACGCACCGAGTCGCAAGGTCATTGCGGCGGGAGGCGGGAGTTTTGCCGTATACAAGGGTTTCGAAACCGAAGGCCTGAGCCTGGCACCGGAAAATGTATCAGCCGAAGGCATCGCTGCCGCCTGGGATGCAATTAACGCTGAAGCGGGCATGCGAGAACTTGGCAGCGGCTTCGAGCAGCCAACAAAATTTGCGATGCAGGCTGCGAGGAAACTCGGCCTGGATCTGACCTAGTTACCACAACAGAGAGAATGAAAATGAGAGAAGCCGTAGTCGTCTCCACTGCACGAACGCCAATCGGCAAAGCCTATCGCGGTGCGTTCAATAACACCGAAGCACCGACACTCGGCGCTCATGCCGTCAGGCATGCGGTGGAACGGGCCGGTATCGATCCCGCCGAAGTCGAAGACGTCATTATGGGTTGCGCAATGCCACAGGGGTCGCAAGGCGGCAACGTCGCCCGGCAAATTGCACTCGCGGCCGGGCTCCCGGTGACGACAGCCGGTATGACGGTCGATCGTCAATGTTCATCGGGCATGATGGCTATCGCACTGGCGGCGAAGACCATCATATCCGACGGTGTGGATATCATGGTTGGGGGCGGCCTTGAATCGATAAGTCTTGTGCAGAACGAGCACATGAACACGTTTCGCGCCAAAGATCCGCGGCTGCTGAAGGTCCATGAGCATATGTACATGCCAATGATTGACACGGCGGAGGTGGTCGCGAAGCGCTACAACATTTCCCGCGAGGCACAGGATGAATACGCGCTGCAAAGCCAGCAGCGAACAGCAGCCTCGCAGGATGCTGGCCGGTTTGACAGTGAAATTGTTGCAATGTCCACGAGCAAGGGTGTCATGGACCGTGAAACCAAAGAAATCAGCTTCGAGGACGTGACGCTCAGGAAAGACGAAGGCAATCGTCCCGAGACGAATATAGAGGGACTTGCCGGGCTCAAACCGGTCCGGGAAGGCGGATTCATCACGGCGGGCAACGCCAGCCAGTTGTCGGATGGCGCATCCGCAACCGTTGTCATGGAGGCGGGACTTGCCGAAAAGCGCGGGCTGGAACCGCTGGGCATTTATCGTGGTACCGCGGTCGCCGGTTGCGAACCCGACGAGATGGGAATCGGGCCGGTATTCGCCGTGCCGAAATTGTTGCAGCGCAACGGGCTTACGATGGATGACATCGATCTATGGGAGTTGAATGAAGCGTTTGCGGTGCAGGTCATCTATTGCCGCGATCGCCTTGGGATACCGGGTGAAAAACTGAATGTCGACGGTGGCGCCATTTCCATCGGGCATCCCTATGGCATGTCCGGGGCGCGAATGGTCGGTCACGCGTTGATCGAAGGCAGGCGCCGTGGTGCACGTTACGTGGTTTGCACGATGTGCATCGGCGGCGGGCAGGGTGCGGCATCGTTGTTTGAAGTGGCGTGATGCGCGCGCTGGTTTGCAAGGAATACGGCCCACCTGACTCGCTCGTCATTCAAGAGTGCGACACACCGCGCCCGGCGGCGGGTCAGATTCTCGTGGACGTCAAAGCCGCTGGCATCAATTTTCCCGATGTTCTGGCCATTGCAGGCAAGTACCAAGTCAAGACACCCACGCCGTTTATACCGGGCAATGAGGCTGCCGGTGTGGTAGCGGCCGTCGGTGACGGTGTTGCGCATTTTTCTGTCGGCGACAAGGTCATTGTCAATTCGCCCGGTGGCGCTTTCGCCGAACAGTGTGTTGCCGACCAGCAAAAAAGCATGCATCTGCCGAAAGGCCTGAGTTTCGAGCAGGGCGCCGGTTTCACGGTAACCTACGGCACCAGTTATCACGCACTTCGCCAATGCGCCGACATCCAGTCTGGCGAAACCATCCTGGTTCTCGGCGCCGCCGGCGGTGTTGGAATTACAGCGGTTGAAATTGCCAAGGCGCTTGGGGCGAGAGTCATCGCGGCCGCAAGCAGCGACGAGAAGCTGGCGTTTGCGAAAGAGGCGGGTGCTGACGAACTGGTCAACTATGCCAGTCAGCCGCTCAAGGACACGGTTAAGGCGCTGACCGATGGCAATGGGGTGGACGTTGTATACGACCCGGTCGGTGGTGAGCTTGCACAGCAAGCGCTTCGTGCAACCGGCTGGCATGGACGCTACCTGGTCGTCGGATTTGCGAGCGGCGACATTCCGCAGTTTCCAGCCAACATCGCTTTGTTAAAAGAGGCCAGCATTGTCGGTGTCTGGTGGGGCACCTGGGCCATGAAGAATCCGAAACTGCAGATTCAGAACATGCAGGCGCTGGCAGCACTGATCGATGCCGGACAACTAACACCGCGTGTGACCGAGTCGTATCCACTTGATGATTTCCGCGAAGCGTTCAGCGCGATTACTGAACGTAGGGCGCGCGGTAAAGTTATATTACGAATAAGCGACGAATAACCAGGGATAGCGATGTTCAGGTTGTACGGATTTTTCACGCAGAATTCCATGAAGACGCTGTATGTCTTGGAAGAGACAGGCTGCGACTACGAATTTGTTTTCGTCGACCTTGGCAAAGGCGAGCAGCGATCGGAATCTTTCTCACGTTTGACACCGGTCGGGAAAGTCCCGGTTCTGGAGCATGACGGAGATTCCCTGTTTGAGTCCGGCGCAATTTGCCGGTACGTCGCCAATGTTCTGGATTCTCCGCTGTACCCGGCAAGCAAGTTGCAAAGGGCAATAGTCGACCAATGGATTGACTTCTTTACTTGCCATCTCGGCCGCTGGCTAACCAAGTTGTATTTTGAAGCGGTTATCAAGCCGAAATTTTCGCTTGGCGAACCGGATCTCGATGGCATAAAAGAAGCTCGCGGCTATGCGGGCCAGCAATTGACAATGTTGGATGGCTTGCTCGCAAACAGTGACTGGATCGCCAATGATGCGCTATCCATCGCGGACCTGTTTGCCTTCGCCTATGTCGAGCAATACCGCATGATCGATTTGCCGATTGACGGGTACGAGAATGTTCAGGCCTGGTTCGATCGCATTGAATCGCGAAAGAGTATTGCAAGCGCCCGAGCGAGGCTGCCGCAATGACCGCTGCACGAAACGGAATCGTAGCGAAAGTCGCGAAGACGCTGTCGGAGATCGAACCCAACGAGTTGAAAGCAACGCTGGTCTCAGCCGTGTTTGTTTTCATTCTGATGTCGTCGTACTACGTCTTGCGCCCTATTCGCGATGCCATGGCCAGTGACTGGAGCGACTCCGAAGTCAGTTTTCTCTGGAACCTCAATTTCTTCATCAGCGCCGCGCTCGTGGCCATCTTCGGTCTGGCCGTGTCACACACTCGACTACGGAACGTCGTCCCGGCGGTTTACGGGTTCTTCGCAATTACGTTTATCGGGTTCTACCTCGGGATTTCCTTTAGCGACGATCGTGAACTGATCGACAAGTCTTTCTACCTTTGGGTCAGTGTATTTGCCTTATTTCACGTCACCATATTTTGGACCCTCATGGCAGACACATTTACCAAGGCGCAAGCGAAGCGCCTGTTTTCGGTCATTTTTGCCGGTGCGAGTGCCGGCGCGCTCGTAGGACCAAGTATTCCGACTCTGTTTGCCGGTGTTCTCGGCCTGGACACCTTGATGTTGATCGCGTCGGTCGCGTTATTGATGGTTGTGCCGCTGGTGTTTTATCTCTACCACCTGAAAGAAGTCGAGCTGGGTAATCGCGATCTACAGGCGGATACATCAAACCTGGTGCTTGGCGGCAAGTGGTGGCAGGGCTTTGGTTCATTTTTTATGAATCCGTACCTGTTGGCGATTGGAGCCTTCATCCTGCTTTACGTATTCATCGGCTCATTTGTATATTTTGAACAAAAGAATTTGCTGGCGGATTTCTCACGCGTCGAACGCACGCAGATATTGGGAAGTGTCGATTGGCTGGTCAATATTCTGACGTTCGTCATGGCGCTATTTGTTACCGGTCGAATAGTCGGAAAACTGGGAATGCCGACCGCACTGGCCCTGATGCCATTTCTTGTTTGTGCCGCATTATTGATACTCGCCTTCGCTCCGATTCTGACCATCTTCCTCGCGCTCCAGGTGTTTCGACGCGTCGGCAACTACGGCGTAACCCGACCGGCGCGCGAGATGCTGTACACGCAGGTATCACGAGAAGAGCGCTTTAAAGCCAAGCCGGTAGTCGATATTGTTGTCTATCGAGGTGGCGATGCTGTCAGCAGTGATGTATTTGCACTGCTCAGCGAAGGCCTGGGGTTGGGTCTCGCGGCGATTGCCGTCGTTGGTGCAGGCATTGCTGCTCTGTGGGGTGGAGTTGGCGTCTGGCTGGGCAGAAAGTTTGATCGAAGTAATGAACAGGGGGGGCAATAATGACTAAACCGTGGTTCAAACAATACGATCCGGTGGTGCCGACGGAAATCGATGCCGACCGGTATCGCAATGTGGCCGATATGTTGCTCGAGGCCGGCGAAAAATTCAGCGACAAGATTGCCTTCAGTAACTTTGGTGCGAAGAAAACCTATTCCGAAGTCCTGGAACTGTCGCGGGCGTT
>JAUHYO010000156.1 GCA_030426325.1 Gammaproteobacteria bacterium
GTTCCACGTCGCGGTCTGCGCCTGGCTGGTTCCCGCCACCGGCCTGCCGATGCCGCTGGTCAGCCATGGTGGGAGCTCGACGTTGTCGGTCTGCCTCGGCCTTTCTGGGCTGAGTATCAATTGGGGTACGTGGTCGGAAATGCGAATTGCGGACGACGACGATCGTGCCTCATTCGAGGGTGCTGGTCTCAATACGATCCCGGTTGACGCGGGGCTCGATTGTCTGGGTCGCGCAATTCGAAGCGGTATTTCGCGCTATACGATAGCCGATGTTGATTGGGACACGCTTAAGTCTGTTTACGAGGCTCGGCGCGAGCGGCCACTGCTGGCAGAACTCGGTGGAGGGAATCGATCCGGTCAGGAATTTGCGTCTACCGCTGCTGTTCACAGTGGCGTTGACGTGGCGACACTTGCCAGCTTGCCTGCAGATAAAAGGGCAACTGCAGTCTTGGAAATTGTGACCACAGTCGTCAGTTCCGTTTTGGGCAATACCGGTAACATTGCTAAAGAAAGGGGGTTTTTTGATATGGGACTCGATTCCCTGATGGCGGTGGAATTAAAGACCCAACTTGAGAAGCAATTTGGTACTACTCTGCCTACAACGCTGACGTTTAACTATCCGACCGTAGCAAGCTTGTCTGATTTTCTGCTTGGTGAGCTATTTGAGGATACAGGCGAATCAAATTCTGCGTCGACGGAAGACGATGGCGACGATGATATTGAGGCACGTTTGTCCCGCAAACTTAGAAATTTGGGTATGTCATGAGCGTGTCCGCGCAACACAAGGGTACATTGATGGCTGTCGCATGGATCGCCGTTTTTACCGCATTCTGGGGTCTTATAGAACGCCTCGGGATGGGTATTGCGGAGACCTATCATTTTTCGCAAATCGTCTTTATGCGTTACGCGGTACATTTGTTGTTCCTGTTGTTGATTTGTGTACTGATGGGTATTCGCGCGCCGTTGAAAACGGCGAGACCGGCTGCCCAGTGGGCACGTGGGTTGTGCATGTGGCTTATGCCGATGAGTTTCATCGTTGTTGTCACCGTGCAATCCGGCGCAAATTTGTGGGCCATGTTCTGGACAATGCCGTTGTTCGTTGCTCTGCTGGCAGGATTGGCACTTGGCGAACGCCAATCGCTTTTCATCTGGGTGTTGCTAATTTCTGGGTTTTTAGCGATGTGCCTGGTGCTCGGTGCCGACCCTACGAGAATTTCGCCAACGACATTTTTCCCGGTTGTGGGCGGACTGAGTTTCGCCACCTATGTTGTATTGTCTCGATCGCTTCGTGATGAAGCTTTGCTAACCGGACTATTCTATACCGGCTTATTTCCGATGCTGGCTATGATGCCATTTGCGCTGCACACCTGGCAGGCAATTCAGATGGGTGATGTCATTCGTATTGTGGCAATCGGGCTGGTCGGGCTCGCGTCACTGTATTGCCTGGATCGGGCACTTGTACACGTATCCGCAACCTGGATTGCACCGCTGCTTTTTGGCGCAGTCGTGTCTGAATTGCTGATCGAATTTTTGCGTTCTGAAACATTCCCGGCGATATCTCAAGTCTCCGGATCGCTAATGTTACTGGGCGTTGCATCGGTTTTGATCGGTAGTACTTTGATTCGAAAGGATTCGCATGGCGATGCAAAAAGACACTAGCGAAAACCGCGACATGCTGATCCAGGCGCTGGATGCCATCGAAACTCTCGAGGCCAGGCTTGAGAAAGCTCAGCGCGGCAGCGGCGAAGCTGTCGCAATCGTGGGGATGTCGTGTCGATTCCCGGGCGCGCCGTCGACGTCGGCGTATTGGGACCTGTTGAAGGCGGGCCGGGACGTAATCGCGCCTTATCCGGGGACGCGTCTTGACATGCTGGGCGACGCCGAAGGTCTACGCGGCGTGGTCGGCGGTTTCCTGCCGGACGTCGATTTATTTGAGCCCTCGCACTTTGGTGTTTCTGGCCGCGAGGCCAGATGTATGGACCCACAGCAAAGACTATTGCTAGAGGTGTCATGGGAAGCGCTGGAAGATGCCGGGATCGTACCGGCGACCCTTAAAAATTCGGCTACCGGTGTTTTTGTTGGCGTGACAACCAACGACTACGCCCGCCTGGTTTTGTCGCAAGGCGCTGACGAAATGGACGTTTACGCTGCAACTGGCGGTGCGCTGAATGTTGCGGCTGGCCGTCTCTCGTACACGTATGGGTTCAATGGGCCCGCGGCGTCGATCGACACGGCTTGTTCGTCTTCGCTGGTTGCCTTGCACATGGCTGTGAGAAGCCTGCGACAACGTGAAAGCGATCTGGCACTTGCGGGCGGTGTCAATATCCTCCTTTCGCCTGAACCATTCGCGTGCTTTGTCGACTGGGGCATGATGGCACCGGATGGTCGATGCAAGGCTTTTGACGAAAAGGCAGACGGTTTCGTCCGGTCGGAAGGCTGTGGATTACTGGTTCTGAAACGCTTGCAGGATGCAGAAGCGCAGGGTGACCGCATTCTGGCGGTGATCCGGGGCACAGCCGTCAACCAGGATGGTGCAAGCAGCGGGCTCACAGTACCAAACGGCCCGGCCCAGGTGGCGGTTCTGAAGACGGCACTTGCCGACGCGGAGATTAGGGCGAACGATGTCGATTACGTCGAAGCTCACGGTACCGGGACTGTCCTTGGCGACCCGATTGAATTAGAGGCAATTGCCCAGGTTTATTGCAAGAATCGCGAGCCCGACAATGCGTTACATGTAGGCTCAGTAAAGACCAATATCGGTCATGCCGAGTCCGCGTCCGGCATCGCCGGCCTGATCAAGGTCGTGCTATCGATGCAGAATCAGGAAATTCCGCGACACCTGCATTTCAACAAGATGAGTCCCAACATTTCGCTCGGTCGGGCGGACGTAAAGATTCCAACGAATGCGACACCGTGGCTGGCAAAAGACGGCGACCGTCGAGTGGGTGCAGTGAGTTCATTTGGTTTCAGTGGCACCAATGCTCATGCCATTATTGAAGCTTATGATGCCCCGTCGTCCGAGTCGTCGTCGATGCCGGATGACAGACCGTGCATCATCCCCATTTCTGCAAGAAGCAAGCATAGCCTGGAAATCATAGGGGCGCGCTATGCCGAGCACCTGGGGCTTCCGGAAGCCGGGTCGATTCGGGATGTGGCGGCAAGTGCTATTCATCGCAGAACACAATTCCCGCTGCGTTCGGCTGTTGTTTCGAATACTTGCCAGGCGGCGTCGAACGCCTTTCGAGCGTTCAGCGAGGGACGCGAACACGAAATGCTTCGTATCGGCGGCAGTGACGGTCCGTCCACGACTATTTTCCTGTTCACGGGCCAAGGCTCACAGTATCCGGGAATGGGCAACGCGTTATATCGGACAGAACCGGTTTATCGTCAAAGGATTGACCAGTGCTCAGAAATTCTGCGCGACCTACTGGAGGTTCCGCTGTGCGATGTGCTTGGTTACACCGGAAAATCAGTAGATAAGGCTAGTGGCCTGGACAATACGCGTTTCGCGCAGCCCGCGATATTTGCTGTTGAGTACGCTCTGTTTTGCCTGTGGGCCTCGTGGGGCGTGAGACCCGACTACCTGTGCGGCCACAGTCTCGGTGAATACGTAGCTGCGTGCGCTGCTGACGTGCTTTCACCGGAGGATTCGCTGGTGCTGGTTGCCAAGAGAGCCAGCATGATGAGCGAAATCAGCGATGCCGGTGCCATGGCAAGCGTACTGACCGGCGCCGACCAAATCGAAAAGCTGATCGCAGGCTACGACGGTCTGTTGTCAGTCGCCGCCTACAATTCACCAGTCGCCACTGTAGTGTCGGGTGATGAAAAAGCGGTCGAAGACTTATGCAAGAAACTTGAAGGTCAATCGATCCAGACGCGACGACTGCGGGTCAGTCACGCATTTCACTCAAAACTGATGGAGCCAATACTGGAAGACTTCAGGGTGTTGGCGCGTTCCATGAGTTACTCGGCTGCCACAATTCCGATAATTTTGAACGAAACCGGTTGCGTGGGTGGCAAAGAAGAGATTGACGGCGACTATTGGACTCGACACATACGGCAGCCGGTGCATTTCGCAAAGTCAATGCAAACGGCAGCCGAATTGGGAACCAACGTATACCTTGAGCTTGGACCGTCGCCAACGCTGTTGAGTCTTGCGGCAATGGCGAATTCCAATCGGCAAGTGACAATGCAGGCGTCGATGAAGCGCGATTCTGATGCGGGTATTGATATGCGTTTGGCGGCAGCGGGTCTTTACACCGCTGGCCTGAACCTCGACTGGTCAGAAATGGGGCAGCCGAAAAGCATGTATACCAGCGTCCCAACGTACGGTTTCAACCGGCAGTCATTCTGGCTCGACGTCCAGAAAATTCAACGAACCCGTCGGGGGGGGATTGCGACCGGCTTGACGCTGGAACACCCGTTTCTCGCGACACGGGTCGATAGTCCGAACGGTGATGTGTTATTTCAGCTGGACCTGGACCTCAACCGCCATAAGTCGTTGGCAGACCACAGAATTTCGGGCGTAGTTCTATTTCCCGGGACTGGTTATATTGAGGCCGCGAGAGCAGTTGGCGAAGCGCTTGGAATGCACGATATCGAGTTACGCAACGGATCCATTCAAAAGCCGCTGGTGTTGTCAGCGACTGAGCTGGAAATTGTGGCGCTTGTATCGCCATCGACTGGAGGAGCCCGAAACGTCAGGTTTCACAGCCGATTGTCTATTGGCGACGAATGGCGAACGCATGCAGTTTTTGAGATGACCAGTAGTGGCGGACGAGATGCGGAATGGGGAACACCGGAAAAAGCATCCGAGTCGTGCAGGAATCTGTGTGCTGTGGATGAGCTACGGGAGAAGATGCGGTCAGTTGGGCTGGAATACGGCGACTCGTTCCTTGGCTTGCGCGAAGTCATGGCGGGCGTCGGTAGGGCATTTGGACGAATCGACCTCGCCGAGCACGATAGCCTGGTCGATTCCACGTTCATACACCCGGGAATATTCGATGCGGCATTGCACCTTATTGCGGCCGCTGTCGATCAGGCCGATGACGATGGAGACGAACGGTTTTACCTGCCATTTTCATTTGAAAAGATCGAATTTGGCAACGCTGTTGGGTCTTCTGCGCTCGCGTCACTCGAAGTCATTTCGTCGGGTTCCGATGCAATTGTTGTCAATCTTACTGTCTGGAACGCTGACCGTCAGCCAGCAGTACGCGTATCAGGATTGAGGGCCAGGGGCGTTTCGCGAGCCGAGTTCAAACGATTGACCGAAAGCTCCGAACCGTCGTTAGCGAACGTATTGTCCTGGACGGAGTTCGAACCGTCCGATCGAACGGCGGCGCCGCAGGAAATCGTAATTCTGGGGAACCAAACGTCGCAAAGTTCGGGGTTCGTTGCAACGGTCAGCCGTGCGCTGCAAGAGCAAGGCCACCGCGTCGAATTCGCGGGTGATATCGTCGAGTGTGTCGCGCTTGGCACAGGCTGGCACTGGGTCGACATGCGTCCGGTAGAACTCGATATTGCGAGCCAGCGGCATCCCGAACAAGCAAGTGCAGATGTCGTAAATTTGCTGAAGGCCGCGGCGCGAAACGGTGCGGATGAGATTACAGTCGTGACACGTGACGCCGTGTCGATTGCTGGTGATACCTGCGTAAATCCAGCACAAACGGCTATACATGGACTGCTGGGTTCGGCCGCAGCTGAGTTGACCGCCAAAAAACTGAAAGTCATTGATAGCACGGATGACGCTTCGGCTTCCGCGATTGCCAGCGTTATTGCGGATTCAAGTTTGGAAAGCCGGATCGCAGTTCATGGTCAGGCGATCTACGTTGCGCGACTCCGCGACCTTGAACCTGCGACCTCCGGAAATTCGGTGTTGCCCGTCGGCTGCTATTCGCTGGAGTTGCGTACGAAAGGCACTTTGGACGGCGTGACGTTTGTGCCGGCCGAGCGGATCGTGCCCGGTCCCGGCCAGGTTGAAATAGAAGTGCTGGCAAGTGGCGTCAATTTTCGCGATGTACTCAATTGCCTGGACATGTACCCGGGCCCGGCGGGCGCATTGGGCAACGAGTGCGCGGGTCGTGTCATCGCGCTGGGCAGCGACGTCGCGGATATGGCGATCGGCGATCTGGTCTGTTGCATTGCGAATTCGACGTACTCCTCGCACGTCGTGGCGCAGCGCGAGCTCACGTTCAAGATACCCTCGACGCTGAGCGTTGCACAGGCGGCATCATTTCCGATTTCACAATTGACCGCCTACTTGTGCCTGATTCACCTCGGTAAACTGAGCAAGGGCCAGGCTGTCCTGGTGCATGCGGCAGCTGGCGGCGTTGGACTCGCAGCGGTCCACATTGCACTGGCCACCGGCGCAAGGGTCGTCGCAACAGCAGGCAGCGAGCGAAAGCGCGAATACCTTCGGCAGCTTGGTGTTGGGCATGTGTTCGATTCAAGAACGACATTGAGTCATGAGGATGTGCTGGAAGCGACGGCTGGGGCGGGCGTCGATATCGTACTCAATTCCCTGACAGGCGACGCGATTACAGAGGGTGTCCTGGCGCTGAAGCGGGGCGGCAGGTTTATCGAGATCGGATTGCGCGAGGTACTCGATGTCGACGCACTGACGGCAATTCGAAAAGACGTAGTCTACGAAGCCGTTCTGCTGGGTGACTATTGCAGAGAGCAGCCGGAGCTCGTCCAGGGCCTGTTCGCAAACCTTGTTGATAACCTGGAGAAGCGGTTGATTCCCGCACCACCTTGCCATGTGTTTCCCGCAGGCGATGTATCAACGGCCTTCCGTTTTATGGCCAACGCGAGCCACATCGGGCGCCTTTCCTTGATTCACCCCACTTACGGCGAGAATATCGTACGCGATGATTCGAGTTACGTTATCAGCGGCGGTCTGGGCGCGCTTGGAATGCACGCCGCGCGTTGGCTCGTCGCACGAGGGGCTCGACATTTGGTCTTGCTGGGCCGTAGCGCGCCGTCGGCATCGGCGCAAGCGGCAATTGAAATGCTGGCTAATCAGCAGGTCGATATTAGGGTATTGGCAGTCGACATCGGGTCCGGTGAGCACTGGTCTGCAATGCTCGCCGACTTGCCGCCCGTGCGTGGTGTCTTGCACGCCGCCGGCGTTGTAAACGACGCAATACTGACCGATGTCGATGAAAAATCGATAGCTGTTGCGATGAGACCAAAAGCGCATGGGCTTTTGGCTCTCACCCGAGAGCTTGATTCCGGGGCCCTGGATTTCACAGTAATCTATTCATCAGGATCGGCTATCCTCGGCTCGCCGGGCCAGTCAGCTTATTCTGCAGCCAACGCGTACATGGATGGCTACGCTGCGGCGGAATGTCATCAGGGCAATCATTGCGTCAGTATCAACTGGGGTGCGTGGGCGTCGGGCGGTATGGCCGCCGAACTCGATGAACGAACGAAAGAAGAATGGCTCAGTCGGGGCATCGGGATGATTTCTGACCAGGACGGCGATCGGTTCCTGGAACTTGCAATTGGGAGCGGTCGATCGCAGGTAG
>JAUHYO010000157.1 GCA_030426325.1 Gammaproteobacteria bacterium
GCTGGTTTCGAGCGCGTCCAGGTACTCGAGGTCGGTCAGTGCGCCCTTGTTTTGCGCCTGTACAAATACCTCCTGATCAAAATAGGGCATGACGGTATCGGCGTTGGCGCGGTTATAGGCGATGAGCGCTTCGAGGTTCTTGACCGGCGCATTGGATAATTCGAGATACCGATTCAGGTCGTTTCGAAATTCATACAACAACACTTCGTATTCAGCTGCGCGCAGGCCATCGCTGTCGAGTGAAACGTAGTCGATGACGTCGGCACCGGCATCCCGAATCGTTTTGATGCTGGCGTCGAAACTTGCATCGACATCGGGGTGACGGCCTTCTCCGTACCAACCTCGAATAACACCAACTCGTTTGCCGTTCAGTGCGTCCGCCGTAAGATTGGCGGTGTAGTCATGGCGTATTTCGGCGTCCAGTGTTGCCGGATCGTCAGGGTCTGTCCCGGTCATCGCGGTCAGCAGGATTGCAGCGTCGCGTACCGTGCGGCCCATCGGACCTGCAGTGTCCTGACTGTGTGCGATGGGAATGATGCCCGAGCGGCTGACCAGGCCCAGCGTCGGCTTGATTCCAACGATGCCGTTAATGCTCGCCGGACAAACAATCGAACCATTGGTTTCAGTCCCTATTGAAACCGCGGCCAGGTTCGCGGCCACGGCCACGGCGGACCCACTCGACGACCCGCAGGGCGTTCGGCGCCTGTCATAAGGATTCAGTGTCTGGCCACCGGCGCTGCTCCAGCCACTTACCGATCGAGTTGAACGAAAATTGGCCCATTCACTCAGGTTGGTTTTGCCGAGAATTACGGCGCCCGCATCACGCAAGCGTTTGACGACAAATGCGTCAGCGGGTGGCACATGCCCGACCAATGCCAGGGACCCGGCCGTCGTCGACATCTGATCGGCTGTGTCGATGTTGGCTTTCAGCAGCACGGGAATACCGTGCATCGGGCCGCGCGGACCTGAGGACTGCCATTCATCGTCGAGCGCACGGGCAATACTCAATGCGTCGGGATTGATCTCAATGACGGCATTCAGTGAAGGCCCGGCACGGTCAATGGATTCGATGCGCTCAAGATACCACTCGACCAGTTGCTCGGACTTTGTTTCACCGCGCTGCAATTGATCGTGCAACTCGGCAATATCGGCTTCGGAATAATCATGCTCGCCGCCAGCACAGGCGGCGAGCATCAGAGCGCAGACGATTCCGAGCGCGTTGCGCACTACCCGGGGTTACGAAATCGAAGGATAAATCGATCCGTCTTGCCGCGAATGTCAGGTGTAAACACGGTTTTGGTCAAATCGTCATCCGGGTTGGCGAGCAGGTCACTTTCCGCTTCAAATACAAAGCCGGCGGCTTCCATATTCGCGATGACCAGCGCGGGATCGATGCGATGCAGGCTGTCACCGGTTTCCGGCGGCGCGCCGGCCGCAGCCCGGTGATCGATAATTCCGACGATGCCGCCGGGCTTCAGTCCCTTCTTCAGCTCCGCAAGAAATGCGACGCCGTCGAGCAGTGGCCAGCCATTTTCAACGTCTTCGTGATACATGTCGTGAAACGACAAGCCCATCATGACGGCATCAAGCGAGTTCTCCTCCAGCGCCAGGGTGTTGTTCTCTGCCATCAGGATGCTGACCTGCGGCACACGTCCATCGGCAAAACGTTCTTCGAGAGCATCACCGACGAAGTTTTTGTAGGCCTCGTTGGAGTGAGCATAAACCTGCCCACCGGGCCCCACGACATGGGCAATGATTTCCGAGTACCAGCCGCCGCCGGTGAACATGTCGAGTACGGTCATGCCCGGTGCAATGCCGATGAATTCGAGTACCTCGGCTGGTTTCCTGGCTGCATCGCGGGACTTGTCGGCCTCCGGTCTGAGTGGGTTATCAAGCGCGGCGGCGTAGACGGATACCGCGGTCTCAGTCACGGTGGTCTCGGGCTCCGCTGTGTTGTTCGTGGTGGCTGTTGAAGCGTTGTCGCCGCAGCCGGCAAGCGATGTCATCGCGCACGAAAACATCAGCAGGCTGACAATGTGGATTCGGCTCATGGTTTCTCCCCTGTTGTGATCCGATCCTATTCCGACCGAGGAGAAAGGGCAAAGTGCCCTGGGGGTGCAAAGTGCCCAGCGGGCGCAAAGTGCCCAGCGCAAAACCCGGGCAAGAAAAAACCCCACAGCGTGAGCGGCGGGGCTTCAATTTCTCTTTTTTTCAAAAGAGGTAACTGCAAATTCGATAACCGGTAACTTTAAAGTTTCTTATTGTTATTGGATTTGGATCTTCTTATTTTTGTAGTTATTTTTCTTCTGGCGTCTAAATCCTGTTATTACCGTTTCGCTATCGACAGCAGTTACGCTTCGCTTGGGCAGAGTATTAAAAGCAAGAGCTGTGCCAACGCCTATTTCGGCGTCGCGATATCAATGATTTAGCAATTGCTCAAAGCCTTTGTCTGAATAATTTCACCGTGTTTTGTAAAGAAGTTCGACACTTTTGATCGTACCGACATCAAGCGTTCTGCCAATTTCACCGATTAAAGCCATGATTAACCAGTGAAAACTGCATGCCGGCCACGTGCGCACTGATATTGCAGCTTATGAGTAGTGTCCAGATTATGTCGAATCTTGTTCGGGGCTGAGGCGGCGCGAAAATTCCTGCTCTTTTTGTCAAATTACTCGACACTTTCCGCACGCTTCGCCCGATCGTACAGTCCGGAGACGCTGTAGAAGCGACCGTTTCGGACCACAGCGACCACATTTAGCGCTGCACGGGTGTTGCTCAGGGGGTCACCGTCAACGAAGACTAGGTCGGCCGCGGAACCGATGGCAATACGGCCGATGTAGGGATCGGCGAGCATGGCGGCTGCCGCATTGACGCCGATCGCGCGCAATGTTTGCTCCGGTGTCAGGCCGGCCATTTCCATCGCACTGAATTGTGTGGCGAGGGCCTGGCCCGTTGAAAGCCCGGTTGCGCGGCTCGTAACAACAGCGGATGTCGGGTCGAGCTCAGGGCGGGGGAGGTTTCCGATGGACCATTGCGCCGAGCTGAGCAGACGTGGCCCGGGTATTTCCTTGCCGGCCCAAAGCGTGCCCAGCCGATCGAGCTCCGGATGCGTCGCGACGATGGTGGTAATGCCTGTTGCGAGCAGGTCCGGTCCGTGGCCGGCGGACAACTGGCCCGGCAGTCTCGCGTCAGCGTCAATCAGTCCGGGAATAATGGTCAGGTCGCCCATATCGATCAGGATCGCGCCGGGCCGCTCGGCTCGCGGTTCGATGCCGACAATGCGGCCGCCGTCGATCAGCAAGTCCAGCTCATGGCGGTAGCCACTCTGGACGCCATCGAACAGGCGAGACGCACGGATCACAATTTGTCCCGTCGGCTCGCCTTGCCACGGAAACCGTGGGCGTGTGCGCGCAACCGGCGTTATGACTTCGGGCTGGATCGATGCATGAAACGGCACGGCGTGGGATCGCCAGGCGTCAAAATCGCGTTTCCGGATTTGCCCGTTCGCCGAATAGACCATGTGTTGCCGGTCCAGCCAGCTCACCGGCGCCACCTTGAACTGCTCGTTTGCGGCGTATTCGCGAATCAGGCGCGGCTCTGACAGGATCACCATGTCGATGCTCACGCCGGCGCCGCTGTGCCGGAAGAACAGGATCAGGCTGCCGTCGGGTCGAAACGACGGAGCCGCGAGCCTGTCCCTTGACGTCAGCAATACTTCGTCTGCCTCGGCAAAGCGCCGCAATCGCAGTGACCATAGTTCGCCATCGTGATGGACGTAAACGAGGTCCCGGCCGTCCGCCGACCAGGCCGGTGCGGCCTCATTGCCCGGCAGGCTGCTAATTCGCCAGCGCAGGCCAGTCGGAACATCGACCTCCCATAGATCGAGTCCGCTGCCGTCCACGTCTGACGCGTACGTGATTCGCTGCCCCGACGGATGCCAGGTGGGGTGACTGTCGAAACTGGTGTCATCGCTGACCGACCGCGCAGTATTGCTTGAAAGGTCGTAAATCCACAGGCCCTGGCGGTTGTTGGTTGTCGCCTGGTACACGATTTGCTGGCGATCCGGCGACCAGCGCGGACGTTGCACGGACCTGACATCGTGGGTGAGCTGGCGAGCATCGCCCCCACCACCCGGCACGATCCAGAGTTCGCCGGAGAGATCGATCGTGTAGCGGCCGTCGCTCGCGACGTCGACAGAGAGATCGGTGCCGCGTGTGATCGCATGCTGGGCGTTACCCGTATTGCAAAACAGTGCGACGAAAGCAGCGAGCACTATGCCTCGTAAATGCATGTTCCTCCCACGCGGCGCGGGTCCGCAGCCGAACTCAATCCCTCACCCTGTTTGAAAACCGCCGCGCCGACCCCGCCGAAATACATCACCGGTGTCGGGAACAGTTTCAGCGGCAGGCCGGTATCCGGAAGATCGTGGCCGGCCTCGGCCATCAGTCGTACTGCTTTGCCACTGGTATCAACGTGTACGCGCGGATGTGCTATTGCTTCGTGAAGGGACATGTCGAACTGCAGGTAGTTAATAAGAAACTGCTGTAATGCGGTTGTTATTCGATCGGCGCCGGGCGAGCCGACGGCCAGAACGGCGCCATCCCGACGCGCGACACTCGGCGCCATGTTGGATGGCAGACGGGCTCCAACCGGGCCGGCATCAAGGCCGCGACGATTGAGCTCAATTTCACCAAGGCAATTGTTAAGCCAAAGGCCGGTCCCGTCTGGCATCTCACCCGAGCCGTAACCGGATGACGCCGTAATCGCACAGGCAGTGCCGTCACTGTCGACGACGGATGTGTGCACCGTCGAAGCCGATGTCCAGCGACTGAGCAATTGCCCGCTGCGTGCCGATTCGATCAATTCAGCCGCCTCCGAGTCAATATCGACCGCCAGATCCAATCGCTGCTTTCGAAAGTCGAGGCACGCCTGCTGGGCGTTGATGAGTTGTCGCAAACTTTCCCGTGTCCATTGTCGGCTTGTGATCGACGAACAGGCAATCAGCATGGCCGTCAATACGGCACCGCCGATGGCCGGCGGAGGATTGGTCGCGATTTGCCACCCGCCCATCGTCGCCATCAGCGGGCGCCGGTCTATCGGGCGGTAGGTCGCGAGGTCTTCGCGCGTCAACATGCCGCCACCGTCACGGCAGTGGCTCGATAACGCCGCTGCAAGCTCGCCCTTGTAAAACAGGTCTGCACCTTCGTCGGCGATCGCAACGAGTGTGTCGCTGAGTCCCGAAATCACAATGGCCGCCTTGATGTCGCGAAGCTTGCCGTCGGGCAGGTGCAAGGCCTCGTATCCCTCCTTGCTGCGCCCGTAGATGCTCTCGCCGGAGTAGCCGAGGTAATAGTGACAGGCGCTGGACAATGGAAAGCCGTCGCGCGTCGCACGAATCGAGGGCGCAAAAATGGTTCGCCAGTTCGTGGCGCCGAAGCGTTTCCAGGCATGCTCGATCGCGGCGAGAGCGCCGGGAACAGCGACCGACCCGGGACCGACCAGCGTTTCGATACCGCCACCGTATTCCATCGAGACGCTGACGGCACCGTGGCCGCGATCGGCGTCCGGCAGACCAGCGCCGGGTACAGCAACGTTGCCGTCGATGGTGACCGGATCGCCATTCGCCGGCCAAACGGTAATAAAGGCGCTGCCGGCGAGCGCGCAAACACCGGGCTCGGTATTCATCGTGAGTAATGCAGCCGCCAGCGCACAATCGACGGCGTTGCCGCCCGCCGCGGCAACTTCGCGTGCTGCTTCGGCCGCCAGCGGAGAGCTAGTTGCTACAGCAACATTGGTCACGCGGAATGTGTCGGTCAGAAATGAATAACAGTGCGGATGCTTTTGCCTTCATGCATCAGGTCAAACGCCTTGTTGATGTCTTCAAGAGGCATCGTGTAGGTGATGAATTCGTCGATCCTGATATCGCCATCCATGTACTGGTCGACCATGCCCGGCAGTTGCGAGCGCCCCTTGCAGCCGCCGAAGGCCGTACCTCGCCAGACCCGGCCAGTGACCAGCTGGAAAGGACGTGTCGAAATTTCCTGCCCGGCACCAGCGACGCCAACGATTACCGATTCGCCCCAGCCTTTGTGACAGCATTCCAGCGCTGCGCGCATCAGCTTGGTGTTGCCAACGCATTCGAATGAAAAATCCACACCGCCGCCCGTCAGTTCGACAATGACGTCCTGAATCGGCGCGTCATGTTTTTGCGGATTGACACAATCGGTTGCACCGAATTGTTTTGCCAGTTCGAATTTGTCTTCATTGATATCAATTGCAACGATACGACCGGCTTTCGCGATCGACGCACCCTGGATTGCACTGAGTCCGACGCCGCCAAGTCCGAAGACCGCAACGGTGTCACCCGGCTGCACTTTGGCCGTATTCAGGACAGCGCCAATACCGGTCGTAATACCGCATCCCAGCAGGCAGACTTTTTCCAGCGGCGCTTCCTTGCTGATTTTCGCGACAGCGATTTCGGGCAGAACCGTGTATTCGCTGAAAGTCGACGTGCCCATGTAGTGGAATATCGGCTTACCGTTGAGCGAGAAGCGTGACGTACCGTCGGGCATAAGTCCCTTGCCCTGGGTCGCGCGAATCGCCTGGCAAAGATTGGTTTTGCCCGATGTACAAAAATTGCACTCCCCGCATTCAGGTGTGTATAGCGGGATCACGTGATCGCCCACGCTGACTGATGTGACGCCGGCGCCGACCTCTTCAACGATCGAGCCGCCTTCGTGACCCAGTACGGCTGGAAAAATCCCTTCCGGGTCCTCGCCGGACAGCGTAAACGCGTCGGTATGGCACACACCGGTAGCCACGTTTCGAATCAAGACTTCGCCCGCTTTCGGACCCTCAAGGTCCAGCATTTCGATTTCAAGGGGTTTGCCTGCTTCAAAGGCAACAGCGGCGCGCGTCTTCATTGTGTTCTTCCTCGTGGCTTCTTGACTGGCTGGGTGACCGGCATGTTCTCACGATTGCCGGGCATGTTCATCTCGTGTTCATATTTTTAATAAAAACAGTACTTTGGATTCAGTGTCGGTTCATTCGACGGGTCGTAGTCTGCAATCGTACCCGAACAAACCGGAGGTCCATCATGAACAAGTCTATTTCTTTGGCACTGGTCGCGGGAAGTCTATTGCTAATCGACGTTGCGCCGGCTTCTGCGCATGATGACGCGCGCGACAAGCGCTGGCGGTCCGATGGTCATTATTCCCGCGACTACAACAGGCACTACGATTCTCACCGCGGCAAGCGATGGGACAAGCACGACTACCGTTATCAACGTTCAAAGCACATGCCGAAGTGGCTGAAAAAGGATCGCTCGTTCAAGCGCTGGTTCAACCACACGCACTGGCGGGCGGACCGCCGCATAAGCTGGGATCGATTATTCCAGATATATCTTTTCGAGCATCGTCGTTACGGCTATCGATGGCACTAGGCGGAATATAGCCTGACATTTTGGTGTGCGGCCGGCCCGGTTTTGATCGGGCCGGCTTTCGTT
>JAUHYO010000158.1 GCA_030426325.1 Gammaproteobacteria bacterium
TCTTTGCGTAGCGATCGAGTGCCAGGAGCGGCGATACCTTAATGGTGTCCTGGAGCAACGGGTCAGCCATCGATAACTCTCATGCTGTCAGCTCCGGTACACTGTACACCAGACCAGGGCAGGCCTTCACGGATGCGGTTGGATTCTTTGGAAAAACAGACGGCCCCGGGAGGGGGCCGTCGTCAATCTGGTGCCGAGAAGAGGACTTGAACCTCCACGACCATAAGGTCACTAGCACCTGAAGCTAGCGCGTCTACCAATTCCGCCACCTCGGCAGGTGCGAAAACCGCGTACAATTGCAGTACGACGGGGTGGCGCACTGTACTCAAAGCGGCCTCGGTCTGTCAATCATCGGACCCGGAACCCCTCAAAACGGAGCATATTCACTTGCCAGGCAAGACCTCGAAAAGCAAACGGACAGTTAAAAAGTCCAGCAAACCCAAACGCAAGAAAAACACGGCGAAGACGGCGGGTGCCAAACCGTACAAACACCCGATTCCGAGCCAGAACAAATTGATCGATTTCCTCACCGACGTTGGCAAGCCGCTCAAGGTGGAGCCGATACTGAAGGCTTTCGACCTGAAGGGACAGCGCATGCGCGCGCTGCTGGTCGATCGGTTGCAAGCTATGGTCCGGGCCGGGCAGATTCTCGAGAATCGCCGTGGCGAGTACTGCCTGACAGCCAAGCTCGACCTGGTGACCGGTCAGGTGAGCGGCCATCGTGACGGGTTTGGTTTCGTGATTCGAGACGACGGTGATCCTGAGGATATCTATCTGTCCGCTCGCGAGATGCGGTCGCTGTTCGATGGCGACCGGGTTGCGGTTCGCATCAAGGGTCTGGATCGGCGGGGCAGGGCCGAGGGTGAACTGGTCGAAGTTCTGGATCGTGGCACCCGGGAAGTGGCCGGCCAGTTTGTGCGCGAGCGTGGCATCGGCATCGTATTGCCGGACAACGCAAAACTGTCACACCGTATTCTGATTCCCAAAGGCGAATCGGCGAAAGCGAAGCACGGCGATATGGTCGTTGCCGAAATCCTCGATTTTCCAACCCAGGTGGAGCAGGCCACCGGTCGTGTAGTAACGATAATTGGCAAGCCAGGTGACAAGGGCATCGCAACGGATATTGCTATTCATGCACATGCTATACCGTTCGAATGGCCCTCCGCCGTAAAGAAAGAAGTAGCTGGCTTCGGCAGTAAAGTCACCAGCGCGTCCCACGGCGGACGGACCGAATTGCGGGACGTTGACCTGATTACGATCGATGGTGCTGACGCTCGTGATTTTGACGATGCTGTCTATTGCCGGAAAACCGACAACGGCTGGCGGTTGCTGGTTGCTATTGCCGACGTCGCTCATTACGTGTCGGTGGGCTCGGCGCTCGACAAAGAGGCGATTGTTCGGGGAACGTCGGTTTACTTTCCGGATCGCGTAGTACCGATGCTGCCCGAAGTGTTATCGAACGGGCTGTGCTCACTGAATCCCAAAGTCGATCGGTTGTGCATGGTCTGCGATATGCGAGTCGGTCACAATGGCAAAGTGACCCGCGCGAGCTTCTTCGAGGGCGTGATGAAGTCAAAAGCTCGCCTGACGTACGACGAGGTAAACGATTTCCTGACCGGAAAGTCGAAGACTTCAGTCCCCAAAGACCTGCACACGCCAGTTCGGGAATTGCAGAATCTCTATCAGGCATTCGCCAAGGCACGGGCTCGTCGTGGCGCTATCGAAATTGATTTGCCGCAGACCAAGTTCAAGTTAAACAAAGACGGCGAGATTGATCGTATTGAGGTCGTACCTCGCAATGACGCACACCGGCTGATTGAGGAATGCATGATTGCGGCAAACGTCGAGGCGGCCCGGTTCCTTAAGAAAAACCGGATTCCCGGCCTTTATCGCGTACACCCGAAACCCGATCCGGATCGATTCAATGACCTCAGGATGTACCTTGTCTCGCTGGGTCTGAAAGTTGCGCACCCGGACCATGTTGAGCCCCGTCATTTCACGGAAATTATCAAGCAGGTGCGGGATCGACCGGACAGCGCCGCTATTTCCATGGCAATGCTGCGTTCTTTGACGCATGCGGAGTACTCACCGACCAATATTGGTCACTTCGGCCTGGCTCTTGAGTCTTACGCACATTTCACGTCACCGATCCGCCGCTACCCCGATCTGCTGGTTCATCGAGCAATTCGGCATATTATTCGTGGCGGCAAACCCGGCAAGTACGATTACAGCCCGAAGGAGATGGAGCGCCTCGGGGCGATCACTTCGGCGCATGAAAAGCGCGCGGAAGAGGCGACGCGCGAAGTCGAGGCCTGGCTCAAGTGCCAGTATATGGAAGGCCATCTGGGCGAAGAGTTTGACGGCGTCATCACCGGCGTCACAAACTTCGGTGTGTTCGTGCAGATTACCGAGTTGATGACGGACGGGCTGGTTCATGTCACCAGCCTTGCCAATGATTACTATAAGTATGACGCGGGCGCCCAACGTCTGGTCGGCGAGCGCAGCGGTCATTCCTACAGCCTTGGTGCCCCGATGCGAGTACGAGTACACCGCGTTGATATGGAAACGCGGAAGATCGATTTCCGGCCTGTGGATAACGATGCCGACTCAGGGAACAGGCGGCGCCGATGAGTCGGGCGCAATACGTCACTGGCCTCAGGTCCGTCGAGGAGCTGCTTGCGTCTGCCCCCTCTGATATACGGCGAATTTTCGCGGAGTATCAAACAGCGAATCCTCGGGTTGCGGCGATCATCAAGGCGGCGCAGAAAGACGGTATCGACGTTCAGCCAGCAAATCGGGCGCGATTGGCGCAAATGAGCGGTGACGCGCGGCACCAGGGCGTGATTGCCGAAGTCCGTCGCAGCACTGTGCTGGATGAGGCCGGTCTGCGGAGCCTGGTAGAGGCAAGGCTGCAGACGCAGGATGCCGCACCGCTGCTGCTGTTGGTTCTCGATGGCGTCCAGGACCCGCACAATCTCGGTGCCTGCATGCGGACAGCCGATGCCGCCGGGGTGGATGCACTGGTAGTGCCAAGGCATGGCGCGGCAGGACTGAGCCCGACCGTCAGCAAGGTTGCGGCAGGGGCGGCCGAGCAGCTGCCATTTGCGACGGTCGGCAACCTGAACCGGGTCCTCGGATGGCTGGCTGACTACGGCGTTCGAATCGTCGGCACCAGCGACAAGGCGGATTCAGGCCTGTTTGAAGCGGACCTTGGCGGCGCGATGGCCCTGGTCATGGGGCGAGAGCATACCGGCCTTAGCGCCGCGATATCAAAGCGCTGCGACACCCTCGTGAGCCTGCCGATGCAAGGCGTCGTGTCCAGTCTCAATGTCTCCGTCGCAACCGGAATTTGCCTCTATGAAATCCTGCGGCAGAGGGCCTTGCGTCCGGCATGAGCCTGTCGTAGGATGCGCCTCCCGCAATAAAGGCGGGTTTTCACCTCTTGCTACACCGGATTTGCCGGGTAGCTATAATCCGAAAGGGGCAACAATGAGGCATTACGAGATAGTGTTTCTGGTTCATCCGGACCAGAGCGAGCAGGTTCCTGCCATGGTTGAAAAGTACCAGGGCATGGTGACCGAGTCTGGCGGTACCGTTCACCGCAGCGAAGACTGGGGCCGACGCCAGCTGGCGCACCCGATCAATAAAATCCACAAAGCCCATTACGCACTGATGAACATCGAGTGCGACTTTGATGTGGTCAAGGAAATCAAAACCGCTTTCAAGTTTAACGACGCTGTGCTGCGAAGCCTGGTGATGGTGCGGGACGATGCCGTCACCGAAGCCTCGCCGATGGCCGTTGCGGTCGCTGAAGAAAAGGCGAAGGAAAAGGAAGCGCAACAACGTCGTGACGCCAAAGCCGTTGCTGAAGCTGCGATGCGCTCAGAAGCGGCCGAAAGCGAAGCCGCTGCCGAAGCGAAAGACGCGTCCGACGACGACGTTTCCGATGACGAAACGGACGCTGACAGCGACGACAGTGATGTCGATGCCGAAGCCGAAGCGAAGAGCGCCTAAGGAGAATTGCTATGAGTCGTTATTCACGCAGACGGAAATATTGCCGTTTTACCGCCGAAGGCATCAAGGAGATCGACTACAAGGATCTCAACCTGCTGAAGGCCTACATCACCGAAACCGGCAAGATCGTACCGAGTCGGATTACGGGCACCAAAGCGCACTACCAACGCCAGCTGGCGTCGGCGGTCAAGCGTGCTCGATTCCTGGCTTTGTTGCCGTATACCGACCGCCACTAGACGCTCGGGTCACGGCCTCGTGCAGGCGATAGCCAACTGGCTGCTCGCACGGCCGTATAACGCGGTTCTCGGGCTCGCGGTGACCTTGTTGCTGCCGGCCCCGCAAATCACAAGCGGTGCGATTATGGCGCTGCTGGTCCTTGCGAAGGGGAATCGGCCGGCAGTGACCGGTGCCTTGATTGCAACAGCGATCCTTGCAGCGGCTACGCTCATTGTTGGCGGAACACTGCCGGGGGTATTGGTGCTGGTTGCGGGAACCTGGGTTCCCGCATTGCTGCTGACGAACTTGTTGGTAGCGACGCGGTCGTTGACGCTCAGTTTGCAGGTGTCGATTATCGTGGCGATAGTGGCGATGCTTGCGTTTCAGGTCGTCGTTCCGGATCCGGCCGCCTTCTGGCAGCCATACCTGGACGCGATGACCAAAGTTGTCAATGACAACGGTCTGCAGCTCGATACGTCTATGCTGACCGCGGAAGTCATGACGATATCAGCCGTCCTGGTGTATTGGATGCTGTTTACCGTCGCGATGATGACGGGTTACTGGTTTTATCGCCAGTTGCCACGGGAAACCTCGAATTTCGGGCGTTTTCGGGAATTGAATTTTGGGCGTGTCATAGCGTTCACAATGGCGCTGGCATCGTTGCTTGCATTTGTGTTCGGTGCCGCCTGGTTACAGAATATCGCGTTCATTTTGTTTGCGATGTTCATGATGCAGGGACTCTCACTCATGCACTGGTTGCGTGGTGAGGCTTACCTGCCTGGTTTTGCATTGATTTCGGTATACATTTTGTTGCCGTTTCTGCAGGTTCTGCTGGTAATGTTGCTGGCATTGGTTGGTTATTCAGACGCATGGTTTGATTTCCGGCGTCGATTTGCTAAAACGTAAAGGTTCGAAGACATGAACGTTATTTTGCTGGAAAGCGTTGAAAATGTAGGCGGTATTGGCGATCTGGTTACCGTCAAGCCAGGATTTGGTCGCAACTATCTGTTGCCGCAGGGCAAAGCAGCACTCGCGACGCCTGAAAATATCAAGCAGATTGAAGCGCGTCGCGCGGAGCTTGAGAAAGCAGCCGCGGAAGAGCTCGCAAAGGCGAAGGCCCGAGCAAAAGCCATCGGTGGCGTCGAGCTGGTTATTGCAGCGAACGCAGGCAGCGAAGACAAACTGTTTGGTTCCGTTGGGCCAATTGATATCGCGGATGCGTTTGAGGCGATTCAGATCGAAGTCGAACGCAGTGAAATTCGTATGCCTGACGGCCCGATCCATGAACTGGGCGAATTCCAGATCGGCGTACACCTGCATGCTGATGTTGATTGTGAAGTTACTGTTCGCGTCGTCGCGGCAGAGTAAGTGACACAATAGACACCGCTTCGGTTGGAGCGGTGTGATAGCGTTGAGTCAGGTTGAAGTCTGACAGGGGATAATATCGGATGGTCCGCGCTTTGGACGATGGTATGGCTGATAGGGGCGCTGAACAGCGCCTCAAGGTCCCGCCTAACTCCATAGAAGCCGAACAGTCCCTGCTTGGCGGTTTGATGCTCGACGCCCTGGCCTGGGACAAGGTCGCCGACGTCATCATTGGCGATGACTTTTATCGCAAGGATCATCGCCTCATATTTGCGGCAATTGCCCACCTAATCGAGAGTGGCAGTCCTTGCGATGTGGTCACGGTTTCTGAACATCTCGACGGCCGAGGCGAGCTCGAAAATGCCGGTGGCCTCGAATACCTGGCGACCCTGGCCAACGAGACTGCAGGCGCGGCCAACGCCCGAGCCTATGCAAAAATTCTTCGGGAACGCTCAACACTGCGATCATTGATCAGCGCGGGCAATGAAATCGCGGGCAGCGCGTTTACCACGGACGGCCGCACTGCTGCGGAAGTCCTCGAAAATGCCGAAAAACTGGTGTTTGATATTGCCGAAAAGGGCAATCGGGGTCGCAAGGGTTTCAAGTCCCTGAAAGACATACTGCCTGCGGCAGTCGACCGGATCGATTTGCTGCACCAGTCCGATGGGGACATCACCGGCGTCTCGACGGGTTACACTGAATTCGACAAGATGACCGCCGGCTTGCAGCCGGGCGATCTGGTCATCATTGCTGGCCGTCCGTCGATGGGTAAGACGACGCTGGCGGTTAACATCGCCGAGAACGCGGCGATCGGCTCAAAGGTACCGACCGCGATATTTTCGATGGAAATGCCGGCCCAACAGTTGGCATTTCGCATGATTTCGTCATTGGGTCGAGTGGATCAGACGCATTTGCGTACCGGGAAATTCCCGGATGAGGATTGGTCGCGCATCAACACAGCCGTGCAGTTGATGTCCGAAGCGCCAATCTATATTGATGACACACCCGGGCTGGCGCCCAGCGAAATTCGGGCACGTGCGCGCCGATTGCAGCGCGAGCATGGCGTCGGACTGATTGTCGTCGACTACCTGCAGTTAATGCAGGTTCATGGCAGTACGGAGAACCGAGCGACTGAAATTTCGGAGATATCCCGAGGTCTCAAAGCACTCGCAAAAGAACTCGAGTGCCCGGTCATTGCCTTGTCGCAGCTCAATCGAAGCGTCGAACAGCGCACGGATAAACGCCCGGTAATGTCGGACCTGCGAGAATCAGGCGCCATTGAGCAGGACGCTGACCTGATCGTCTTTATTTATCGTGAAGAAGTCTACAACCAGGACACGCCCAGAAAGGGCGTTGCTGACATCGCCATCGCCAAGCAGCGAAACGGTCCAATTGGTGATTTCCCGCTGACATTTGTCGGCCGCTATACCAAGTTCGAAAACTGGGTACCGGATACGTATAACGACTATCCTGACGGCGGCTATCAGTAAGAAACCGTCGGCGCGACCTGCAGCGCCAGCAAAGTCGTCACCCGGTTTTCGTGTCCGCCTGTCAGGCCAGGAAAAAGCCCATCTTCACGCCGGCGAGCTGCAAAACATCGTTGTCCTGAAGTTTGCGCGCCTGTGCACCAATGGGCTGCCCATTGACCAGCGGGAAGTCGCCTTCCTTGCCGGATTCAACGTGCACTATGTAGTAGCCCTCGGCGCGACGGGTGATGGCAGCGACTTGCACGCCCGGACGGCCCAGGGTCGTCAGCGCTTTGGTGAGTTCCAGCTCCCGTCCGGCAAAAGAACCGCTAAGCACTTGCAGCTTCGCCAGCGGTAGTGCGCTTGGC
>JAUHYO010000159.1 GCA_030426325.1 Gammaproteobacteria bacterium
ATTGACACGTCGGGCGTCGTGTAGAAACGGCGAGTTTCGGCCGCGCTGGGTGAGCTCAGGCTCTCTGCCCCCAGGCGTGCAATTACGCCTCCGGCAACAAGCTGAGCCGGAGTTTGATTGTTGGTGATGTCGAATCGCCAGATCTGGCCACCCAGGTCAGCGGCGTACATTCGGTCGGCATAGCCATCGCCGTTCAGGTCAATTACTCGTACCTTGCTCGGGATCGCACGCGTCATTTTCGTTAGCTGCAGTGTTGCCGACGAATCGCGGCCGGCGCGCCAGATCTGTTCACCGGTATCGATATCGAGCATGACAATACCGGCACCATCAAGGTCGGGAGACGACGGGTGAGCAGGCGCATCATGCGTCGTGTCGTAGCCACCGCCGATGATGAGAACGGCTTTTTGCGCATTGGTCTGGAGGTTGCTGTTGATATTGAGCTTTGCGACTGCCGGAGGCGACCAGGACTGCCCGAGTTCCGGGTAAGTCCGCACCCACATCAGGCTTGGCTTGGTCGGCCGGGTGACATCAAGCATGTAGTAGTTGTCACCGCCGCGACGCAATCCGAACACGAGCCGTACGAAATCTTCCGCGGGGTCGATGATGCCGTCATTGTTCTTGTCATAGACGATCGAGTTGATGTCGCCGTCGATGCCATAGTTCTTGTAGTCGACATTTTCGTTCTCGTAGAGGTCGAAAATGTTGACCAGCAATTCTTTCGGTACGAATGACCAGAGTTCCTGGCCTGTATCGGCGTCGATGGCATGCAGGTAGCCGTCATTGGTGCCGTTGAACAAGATGATGTCCTGCGTACCGTCCGATTGACCGTATACAACAGCCGCCGGTTGCGAGTGCAAGGTGTCGCCCATTGCATAGCGAACCAATGTTGTCGGGTTATTGTCTTCGTCCTTGACGTCGACGCCACGCATCCATTCTATGATCTGTGCCATCGTTGGCTCGCCTGCCGCACCGGTCAGGCCGAAGTCTGAGTTCGAGTACGCCAGCAGGTTGGCTGAAGACAAACTGTTTGATGCCGTCGTGAGATCCCCGGTGTTGTTGTTGGTATAGAGATTTCGAAATAACGGGTTTGGCAACGAGTTGGCCGCGCCGCCTTTGTAGACATTGGCACCGTCGTTGTCAGGACCTTTCGCCCAGAAGTTCTTGGCATTGTCCGCGAAGAACCCGGTATCCGGGTCGACAGCGGGGTCGCCTTTGACGTCTTCAATCAGAATATCGTTCAACGTGTATTTCTTCATGTTGCCGGGCCAGTGCACGGCATCCGTCGCACGGAACACTGAGACATACAGGTCGTTCAAATGCTGGGTTCGATTGAATGCGTTGGTCGCAACGGCCGGGGCGGTGAAGGATATGTCGCGATCAAAAATATCGGTCACGATTTCTGTCAGCGCTGCGGTCAGCGATTTCACGTCCGAGGCAAGGAAGTACTCGCCGCCGCCGCGAACGGCCGTGTCTTTCAGGATTGGCAAATCAACACTGAAACCGATCGTGTAGGTAGTTACGACTTGCTTACCCGGGAGTGACGGATTGATATCGACATTCTGCAAATAGTCTGCAATGTCATCCAGGCAGACACCGTCGTCATTTGAGTCGTTGTTGCCCAAGGTGTCGTTACACTTGCTACGGCCGAAGCCGGGCAGGGTTGGGACTTTGGAGTAAGCGTCTGTGTCCTGGGTCGGTTCGCCGTCCGTCAGGAGCACAACAAAGTTCTTGGAGCATGAGTACTCGGCAGGCTGCTTGTAGTCGATGTCGTTGGTTAGCAGATTCCAGGAATCCAGCGCGTCGTGATCGGTCGACGTGACGCCGCCGTACTCGCCTTTCAGTCCACGCCAATACAGCGCGGCCTCATACATTGTCTCCGAAAGCGGTGTCCAACCGTTTGCAGGAATGGCATCTACCCTCGCATTGGCGACGGCGCGGTTGGAATCGAGGTCCTTGATGCCGTGGATGACCGGTCCGCCCTGGGAATTGTGGAAGCGCATGAATCCGACGTTGACGTTATTGACCGATCCGAGCACGTTCTTGGTTACCGCCTTGACGATATCGGTACGCCGCATGCTGGTGCCTGGCGGGTTGTGGTACCAGCTCAGGTAGTCCGGGTCGTACATCGTGACAATCTGGTGCGTTGGATTGACGCCCCAGTCGACTTCACGGTTCGGGTTTGAATCGTAGGCATCGATATTGGTACCAGCCTGCGCATAGGTATCCGGCGTCGGACTGGACAGCGACCCGTGTTCACCCGAGTCCTCTTCGCACTCGACGGCATAGCTATCGTATTTCCTGTTCAGCTGGCGCCATTTCCACTTGCCCTTGCTGGGGCGGTACATCGCCATTGTGTCGGTGTAGCTACCCGCTGCCGCCAACTGCGTCAGTCCCTGCTGGCAATAGAATGCGGCCTTCTTGATCCGGTATTCGCTGCCACAATTGGGGATCTTCGATCCGGTCGTCCAGTAGAAATAACTATCGTTGCAACCGCCGCCGCTGTAGTTCGTGCCGGCAATGTACGGTTCCTGGCTCGTTTCGACAGTGGTCATACTGCCCGACGAATCGATAATAAAAAGTATATTGGGTTTCGCGGCATTGCTGGATGCCGGCGTTGATAGCAATAACTCGACGTCATCAGCCCATACAGGCGATGCCGTGATTATCGTCAGTAGCAGTCCTACACCAGCCCAAGCGGTGCGTTTCCTGGACATGAACATGTGTCCGTTCCTCTTTTGTCAATCCGTGACCTATCGCTCAGTCAGTCACAAACAAGTGTTTGTTTATCTGGCTAACTGGATACTGGTTACAGTATTCGTCTCTGTGTTGTAGCTCACCAATGCGTAGCTCGATTCGGCACGCTTAATGATGGCAAAATCCCTCCTGAAGTCGTCGTACTTGACAGCCTTGCCGTCCACTGTAAATCGTGTTTCGGCACTCAGGCTGACTCTTTTATAGTCTTTGTCGCATTGCCCGGAACACGGCCGGAATGTCACCATGCCGTTCGTGTCGCCTGGCAATATGATGTTCACAGGCGCGGTTTCGACAGCATTGATCAGCGTCTTAATCTGCGCGGACGCAACCTGGGATGCCATCAAAATTGCCGCAATCGTTAATGTTCGAACTGTCATTTTCCAAACTCCGTGTCGTACTGACAGATGGTTGCCCTATGATCGGTGATTCGGACATTCCATGCCCGGAACCACCTCGCAATTATTCAATTCCGTCCTGTGTCCAGAGCGTTCTGACCGGGTTATTGGCAAAGCCCGGGTCGAAACACTCGACGCCTACACAGCCCAGCGGCGGCGGGGCGCAATTACTGCCCGTACAGCTGCTGTCACCCGATGGGAACAGGAAGGCTGGCGTCGGCGCTATGCCACCTTGTTGAAGCGCGGTAACGCGAGCAGCGTCGCTGTCGCCCGGTGCCATCGTGTCCAGGTTGTTCGCGATTGGGTCGCCGTTAGCGACATTGACGCGATACAGGAAGTTCTTACCCGGAACGACCTGGCACGGTGTCTGTGTATTAATCTCGGGAGAGAAGCTGATGAAAAACACCGAGTTATCGAATGTTGCCGACGCGGAAAGAATCATCTGTCCGGCGGGAACGGTGAACTTCCAGCCCCGGTCCGAAGCGCCGATGACCGTGTTTACCTGGCCACTCACTTCTTTCATATTCGCTTCAAGAGCGACCGGATAACTCGAATAGGCGCTTGAATCCAGCTTGTTGAAGACATCCGCATCACGCAGCGAGAAGTAGGCATCCGCCGCACTCGTGTCGAGCGGGTGCGCACGATAGCCACTGCCCACTCCGACCGCGAGGAAGCGCCGGTTTTGGACCGGGTCCGTGAATATCGAGACATCTGGCGCAGTGTAGAAGCGGCGCGTATCCGTTGCTCCAGTAGCGGCAACGCCCTCACCACCGAAACGCGCGATGACGCCACCGGTCACTGTATTGGCCGGATTCTGGTTGCGGAAGATATCGAATCGGAACAACTGACCGCCGACGTCGATCGCATACATGCGATCGGCAAATCCATCGCCAGTAAAGTCGATAACGCGAACTTCGGACGGGAATGATCGTGTCATCGCGGGCAGTGTCAGGTCTGCATTGGAGCGGCCAGCACGCCATACCCGGTCACCGCTGAACAGGTCCAGCATCGAGATGCCAGCACCCTGGTTATCGGCCGTCGCAGGCAGAGCAGCTGTGTCGTGCACAGTGTCGTAACCTTCCGCGACAACAACGACGGCTTTCAAGGTCGTGTTCGCGGAATCAAATGCGGTTGAATTCATGTCGACGCGCGAGACGACCGGCCGTGCCCAGGTTTCACCCCATTCAGGGTAGGATTTCACCCAGTTCAGCCGGGGATTGTCTTTGTCTGTCACATCGAGCGAAAACAGGGAGTTGCCGCCGCGACGCATGCCGAAAATAAGGTGCACGAAGTCACTGCCATCGATAACCCCATTGTCGTTCAGATCCGCAACAACCGGCACGATGTCCCCGTCGATGCCGTAGTGCTTGTACGTGGACACGCTGTCAAGCATCAGGTCGGGCAGATCGGCCAGCAGCTGTTTCGGGATGAATGACCACAGCTCGACACCCGTTTCACCGTCAACCGCATGGAGGTAGCCGTCATTCGTTGCCGAAAATACAACGACTTCAGGTGATGCCGAGGTCCCATAGACCACAGCGGCTGGCTGCGAGTGCAAGGGGTCGCCCATCTGGTTTCGAACAGTCGTGGAGGTATCATCGTCAATGTCCATGACGTCTTCACCGAGCGTCCATTGAATCACTTCAGCTAGCGTCGGCTCATTGGCGGCACCAGTGAGGCCAAAATCAGCAAGCGTCAGTGCGGTGTTCGACTGCGAAATCCTGTTCGTACCAATGGTCAGGTCTTTGCTGAAGCCATGGTTCGTGAATATCCTGCGCGACGACGGATTCGGCAGTACGTTCGCCGCACCACCTCTCAAGACATCCGCGCCGTCCGCGTTGGCAGACCAGTAACTTTGAGACAGGTCGCCAAAGAATCCTGTTGCTGGATCGACCGCCGGTTGCGGCGGGTTTCGCGCGTCTCTGATGACGCCGCCATCGATCGTATACTTCTTGAGGTTGCCCGGCCAATGCACCCGGGCTTCCGGCAGGAAGGTCGAGATGTACAGGTCGTTCAAATTCTGTGTTCGGTTGAACGTGTTGACGGCGACCGCAGGCGCTGAGAAGGACAGGCCTTTGTCCAGCGCGATTTCAACGATTCGCATCAGTGCGGTCATCAACTGTCCAACGTCGTCAGCACGGCTGTATTGACCGCCCGATGCTGCCGCGGTCTCGACCAGGATTGGCAGGTTAATCGCAAAGCCGATCGTGTGAGTAATGACGCTCTCGACGCTGTTCGGCGTCGACGTGTCGAGATCGGTTTCAAACAGGTACTCGCCGATGTCGTCGAGACAGCGGCCTTCACCGTTACCGTCGCAACTCGTTGCGCCGCCAAGCGCAGCGCTGAATCCAGGCAACAATGGCGCAAGAGCCTGAGCGCCCGAGTCGTTGACGGGCATACCGTCGGTCAGCAGAACGTTGAAGTTCCGTGTACAAACAGGAATGGCGGGTTGTTCGTAGGTTCCCGGCACGCCGCCAACAAATGCAGTGGTATCGATGTCCGCCGGCGACTGAACGCCTGAGTTAACGCTGAAATTGCCGTAGTTCGCACCCATGCCACGCCAGTAAAGCGCTGCTTCGTAAAGTGACTCGGCCAGCGGTGTACGGCCATCGGCGACCAGGCCCTGGATTTCGGCAATAATCGCCGCGCGATCCGTATTGAGATCGCTGATGTCGTGAATGACTCGACCACCCTCGGAATCGTTAAAACGCATGATGCCGACGTTGACGTCTTCAATGGCATTCAGGAGATTGCGGGTTACGGCCTTGAGTATGTCCATCTTGGCCATGTTGACTGTGACCGGATTTTCCTTCCAGTTCAGGTAGTTGCCGTCGTAAATCGTATAGGTTTGCGCCGCATCGCCACTGCCCCAGGTGAGGGCAAGGTCGGGATCGTCGGTCCACTGACTGGCCCCTGCCGCGGAGTTGGGATACTCATTACTGATACCGTCGCCGTGCACGCCCGCGTCATTCTGGCACTCGACCTCATCGGAGTTGTTGCCGCTCGCCAACTGTTGCCAGCGGTCCGAGCCGCCGCCACTGGAGCTGTATTGCACGAGCACGCCGGTGTAGGCGCCAATGCCCGACATACGAAGCATCGCGTCATTGCACACGAAGGCCGAATCATCAATCCACTGCGTGTTCGTGCCGCCGGCGCAACTTGGCTCAACATCCAGCGTTGTCCAGTAGTAGCGATCTTCCTGGCAGGACCCCGGATAATTTCGATTCGTACTGTCGTACGGCTGCGTGGTTGATACCGGGTCACCCATTGATCCCGAGGTATCGAGAATAAACAGGATATTTGGCGGTGTCGATGCCGATGCAGCCGGATCCACCAACAACAGTTCCGTGTCGTCGGCAACCGCCGGTGCGGAGACTGTCATCGTCAAAAGCAGTGACGAACCGACGGCAAGGTATTTCTTAAATTGAGAATGCATAATTATTTCCTCAGTATCCTTTCTTCGGACTACTTGCCGTAGACGCGAACATTAACAACCGTGTTTGACGTGTCGTCGCGCTTTACATTGACAGTCGTGTCGCCCTGCTGGCGCAGATCCGTCAGCGCCTTGCGAAACCGATCCAGTTTCATGGCCTTGCCATTAAGCAGGTATTGGGTTTCGGGCGTCACTCGCAGTGAGTGGTAATCGCAGTTGTCACATTCCCGAATCGAGATCGTGCCGTTCTCGGACACGGGCATGCGAACAGAAAATATGGAGACCTCGAACGTTTTCGACGGTGGCACACCTTCTGTGTATGCCGAAATCGAAAATAAAAGTGCTACTGCAATGGCCATTATTTTAATCATTTTCATCGGACTACTCCGTTCCGAAATCTTATAGTGTCGGCGATTCTGGGCCGACGACGTAGAACGCCTGCGTGTGCACTGCGGTGGCATCGCGATCCGTGGTGCTACCCGGGTCGTACCGATAGGCGGCCTGCGATGTTGCAATAAAGTGATACGCGGAAATTCCACTTCCCGATCCAAGGCTAAATGCCCGGTCCGGAACCAGTGTCGAGTCTTCAAAGTTAATCGTCGCAGATACTTCTTCGTTCGCTCCCGTCGGTGGCGTTACCGAAACTGTCGCATTGGTATTGAAGAGTCCCTGGGATAATGCATTTTCGAGACCTGTTTCGGCTGCTCGGACGATAGCTCTTCCGTCTTGTCCGGCAGCGGCGGAATGCGAACCGCCTGCCCCGTCTCCAGCCGGACGTTGGCCTTGGCACGCGCGCCGTCGACCCTCACCTGCCCGC
>JAUHYO010000160.1 GCA_030426325.1 Gammaproteobacteria bacterium
AAGGGGTTTATAAGAGCGAGTGGATAACTCTGCTGTTCTTCGCACTTCAGGCAATCATCGCTCCCGGCCTGGTAACCTGGTATCTGCAGAGATTCTATCGGCAGCGAATGGAGAAGCCACTGTAGGGGCGACTCTTTAGTTCGTACCCGCCTGCTGGTCTAAGACTTTCGCGGCCCCTCATTTCAACTGATGGTTTCCGCTTCTGGCCGATTCCAGTCCGTCACCAAGCAACTATTGAGCGGCTGCTATTGGCGAAAGCAGCGTTCGCAATTACGAAAGGGTCCGCCTCTAGCCTGCCCTGCAGCCTTTCCTGTTCTTTCGACACAAAAAAGAAGGGCGGAGATTGCTCCCCGCCCCTCTGGTTGGTCAGGAATTCATCCTGACGGTGATTACATTCTCCACTCAAAACCAACGAAGAACCGGCGACCGAGAACGTCATAGGTTGACGGGTCGGTATTCGCCTGGATGTTCGGGCTGTACAGACGTGGCTGCTGGTTGGCAACGTTGTTGATACCGAGACGGAATGACATGTTTTCTGTCATGTCATATCGCGCAGCAATATCCGTGTACCAGACAGATTCCGTTCCGGTTGCCGTCGCATTCGGGTTGGTTACCAGTGATGCATGCGACATTGAGCTGACGTAACGCGTGGTCGTCCTGACCTGCAGCTTGTCCATACCGTAGGTCAGCTGCAATGTACCGCGCCAGTCCGGCGTCGCCGATCCTGTCGTGCTGCCAATGGTGCCGGCATAGTCATTGAACGGATCGATATTGGTCGTCTGCGTTTCGAACTTCTCCGTCCAGCTTGCGAGCAGTGCGAGATCGAATTCACCCGGGCCGATATCCATGCCCCAGTTCGTCGTCAGGTCGATACCGCTGACTTCCCAGACGCTCTGGTTTCTCTGGAATTGCTGCAGGTCGATCACGCGGCCATCCGCCGGATCGCGATTGAACAGTTCACACCATTCATTGGTCGGGCTGTAGGTCGGGTTTGCACCTTCGTTGTTGTAGCAACGCGTGATGATGGTCACAGCACCAACGGCCGAAACAACGTCCTCGAGTTCAATCGAGAAGTAGTCGACGGTAAAGCCAACGCGCTGCGCCAGCGAACTGTTGAACTCCGGACTGATCACGAAACCCACCGACCAGGAGTCGGCAGTTTCAGGCGTCAGGTTCGGGTTGCCGCCAACGATAGCCTGTGCCTGGCCGAACGGCTGCGAGAAGGCAACACCACCAGCAACTGTCGCCTGGCTGTTGCACAACGCAACAACCTGCGCTGCGTTGGGGCCCGTGCGGTAAGAACTATTGAAATTGCACGGATCCTGGTTCGCGAAGTTGGGGAAGTTGTTCAGCTGCGGAGCGAACAGTTCGTCGATATTCGGGCTGCGAATGGCGCGTTGGTAGCCACCACGGGCACGAACCGATTCAACCATGGTCCAGTCGAACGTCGCTTTCCAGCTCGTTTCGCTGCCAAACACATTGTTGTCTGTACTGCGCACACCGAGTGTCGTCGACAGGTTCTGCACCATCGGCTTGTCCGACAGGATCGGCACCGACATCTCGCCGAAATAGTCCGTGTAGTTCAGAACACCGCTGACCGGCAGTTGCTCGTTAAAACCAGCAACGAGACCAGGCTGCAGACCACTGTCCGGCAGGAAGTCGAAATCGATTTCCCGATAGCTTACGCCGATGGCTGCCTGAGCCGTGCCGGCGGGCATTTCGAACAGATCGCCGTTAACGACAGCTTCAACCATGCTTTGTTCAACAACTGTCAGGTTTTTAGCCTGCAGTGACACGTAGGCCTGGCATTCGGGACTGATTGCCGCATTGCCAAACAGGTTCAGGCCGCCAGAGCATAGTGAAGCGCCACCGTCAGCCGCGTTCAGCGCATCCGCAACACGGTTAAGACGGACGTTACCGCCCTGGATTTCGTTTCGAACGGAGCGGCCGAAGTTGCCGTACACGTCGTACGACCACGTCTCGGTCAGGTCACCCTTCGCGCCAGCCGTGAGCTGCCACACGTCATGCGTGTTTTCGCCGGTACGGCCACCCAAAGCACTGAATCGCTTGTTGTAGGTAAAGTTCGCGTTCGGGGTCGTTCGTGCTGCGAGCAGGGTCGCAAGATCGGCCGGAATGAACGGGTTGGTGACGGGAATGGACAAACCACCCACTGGCGTTGCAGCTAGCTCCTGCTTCGCATTGTAGTTGGTGAACATTGCCTGCACATAGGGCTGGAAGTACTCGCTTTGCTCAAAGCTGATGCGGCTGTACATATTCCATCGCTCGAGCGGCAGCACCAGGATGTTGTCCGGTTCGAAGTTGTAGGAAAAGCTGTCCGGTGCAAACTGCGTCGCAATGTGGCTCTCAGGACCGGTATAGCCGACGATGTTCAATGCTGAGTTACCGGGTACGCCGGTACAGAACAATGAACCATCCGGGTTCAAACCGAATCCGCGTGAACCGCCATTATTGGCGCAGGCACCCGCACCGAACATCGCATCGACGGTAGCCTGGTCAGGTGCATTGGCACCGGCGGAGAAAGATCCGTTCGGAAATGTACCGGTTGCGGACGATGCCTGTGCAGAGAATCCCCGGGCTCCCTTGTACATCGCTTTTCGATCGAAGTACGAAGCATTAAAGACAGCGTTGCCTTTTCCGTCGGCAAAACCGTAGCCAAACGTCAGGTCTGCGGTCACTTCATCGCCATCGCCTGCTTCCGTAAGGCGGTATTGCGTGTCGAGCGCAACACCTTCGAAGTCCTTCTTCATGATGAAGTTGACGACACCGGCGATAGCATCGGCACCGTAGGTCGCCGCTGCACCACCGGAGATGATTTCGACGCGATCAATCAATGCCGCCGGAATCGTATTGGTGTCAACGATAGTTCCGCCACTGGCCTGACCCATTGCACGACGTCCGTCGATCAGCACCAGGTTTCGGTTCGCGCCAAGTCCGCGGAGGTCAACAAATGCGCGACCGCCCGAGCTTGGGTTGTTTGACTGCGAACTGATGTTTGGTGTGATTTGCGGCAGTGTGTTCAGGTACTGGTCCAGCGTTACGTAACCGCTGGCCTGCAGCGAACTTTTGTCAACAGTAAAAATCGGGCTTTCCGCAATCGCATCGCGTTTTGCAATTCGCGAACCGGTTACGGTGATTTCCTCGAGATTTTGCGCCTCGTCGTCCTGGCCAAATGCCGTGGGTGCGAAACCCAGGCCGCTGGCCGCCGCGCCGGCGATGAACGCGAGCTTGATCGCTCGCAGAGTCTTGGTGTTACTTTGCATTTCAAATCTCCCCCTTGAATTAGAGATTGAACTGGAAGGCCCGGCGCGAGTTCAGCACAGGCCGCGCGCAGCATTTGCGCTCGTCCGATCACCGAATCAAGCCGGTTAATTGGTCGTGAACTCGCTATCTAACGTACGAAGTATTGGTCTTCGTCCGGGCGCCGGCAGCGCTGTAGCCTGCCAATTTGCACGCATCCGGGACGTCGGCTGGAAACGCCGAAACGCTGTCTATCCGAGGATATTTATCCTCTACCCCACTTTGGTTCGCGGATATTTATCCGCATTTACTTTGATGTCAAATTAATTATTGGCATAACGAGAACGAATAGTCTGACCTTCGGGAACCGGTACCTGGCGGCAAAGCCGTTGAAAATATTATGTTTATCTGTTGTACACTACGCGGATTTCCACGCCGGTCCGGATCGGGAGCGCCGCCCAGAACGCGGCGCGGATCGATTGCCGGGCACGGCCCCGACCCGGGATTTAGCCAGCACCATGAAGTATTGCCCAGACTGTGGCGGCAAGGTCAGCCACCGAATACCTGCCGATGACAACCGCGAACGTGCGATCTGTGACGACTGCGGCACCGTCCATTACCAGAATCCCTTGATCGTCGTCGGCTGTGTTGCCGAGAGCGACGGCAAGATTCTCTTGTGCAAACGCTCTATCGAACCCCGTTACGGTTACTGGACCGTTCCGGCCGGCTTCATGGAGCTTGGTGAAACGCTCGCGGCCGGCGCGGCAAGAGAAACACTGGAAGAAGCTTTGGCGCCTGTGGAGATCGGCCACCAGTTTGCGTCCGTCGACGTCGTCGATGCCGGCCAGGTGCATATATTCTTTACCGGCCGCCTGACTGGCGGCTACGGTGTCGGGGAGGAAAGCCTCGACACTCGACTATTCAGCGAAGATGAGATTCCCTGGGACGACCTGGCATTTCGAAGTGGCCGCTATGCCTTGCAAGTGTATTTTGAGGACCGCGGCAAGAATAACGGTGTTCATTTTCACGAGCTTCGAAGCAAAGACCTGACGCTCAAGAACGAAGACTAGCCTGCTCGGCCGATCAATTAGCGGCGGCGCGTTGCAAGCGCGCGGTCAGCGCTTCCGGCGGCAAATAGCCACTGATCAGTGTGCCGTCGTCAAAGACGATGGCCGGTGTGCCGGTCAGGCCGACATCCTGACCCAGTACATAACTTTCAGTAACCGGCGAGGCATTGCACTTGTGTGATTCAAAGCTGCGATCGCGTTTTGCCGCGGTCAGGGCGCTCTGGCGATCGGTCGCACACCAAACGTCCTCAGAGGTTTTCCAGGACGGCGAGGCAGGACCGTTGCGCGGGTACAGCATGTAGCGCACAGCAATGCCCTGCGCCAGGTACTCATCAATCTGGTTGTGCAGCTTTCGACAATAGGTGCAGTCAACGTCGGTGAATACGGTGACGTGGTACTTCACTTCTTCCGGTGAAAACAGGATGCCCTGGTCTTCCGTCAGCGACGCGATCAATGCACGTCGCGCGTCAACCCGGCTTCGTTCACTCAGATTGACCTGCTCGTCCAGATCGATCAGGTCGCCCTGCAACAGGTAGCGGCCATCTTCGGACACGTACGCGACAATGGATCCCTTTTGCACCGTGTACCAGCCATCAATCGGACTCGCGTAGACGTTTTCGGGTTTGATTTCCTCGAACATCGCGTCCATTTTCGCCCGCACTGCCTCGAGTTCCGCGTCATCCGCTGCAGCGCCTGACTGACTGAACAAGAGGCCGGCGGCGAGGACGGTTGAAACGATAGCGTAGGTGCGATTCATACTGGGGGTTCCTGAAAAATGGGGGCGCTGTGTGTTTGTGTAAGACCGGGTCGAACCCGGTCAGTTCCCGGGCAGCGCGAAGTCTACCAGAGCCCGGCGCGAAGCCGAACCTGAATTGCCGTCCATTACCCGCGCGGGTGATGTTCGCCGTGCAGGTCCTTCAATCGTTCCCTCGCGACATGGGTGTAGATCTGGGTCGTCGAGAGATCGCTGTGTCCGAGCAACATCTGCACGACACGAAGGTCTGCGCCGCGGTTCAGCAAGTGCGTCGCAAAAGCATGCCTGAGGCTATGCGGCGACATTTTCTGGCGCACGCCGGCTTTTTCGGCGTAGCGCTTGATAATGTGCCAAAACGCCTGGCGGGTCATGCGGTCGCCGCGTCGAGTTGGAAACAGGTAGTCGGTCTGCCGCTCCAGCAGAATTTCCATGCGAGGCCCGTTGATAAATTCCTTGAGCCAGCGCTGCGATTCTTCGCCAAGCGGTATCAGGCGTTCGCGATCGCCCTTGCCGATGATGCGCAGTACACCCTGATTGAAGTTGACCTGCATTTGCTTCAGGTTGATCAACTCGGAGACGCGCAAGCCCGTTGCATAGAGTAATTCCAGCATGGCCCGATCGCGGTGGCCCAGCGGTTCATCGGTATTCGGCGCATTCAGCAGCGAGTCGACCTGGTCCTCGGACAATGATTTCGGCAAGGATCGTCCGATCCGTGGCATATCGATATCCGCCGTCGGGTCCGTGCCGCGTTTACCTTCGCGCATGATGTAGCGATAAAAGCGGCGAAAGCTCGAAAGCTGACGCGCAGTTGACCGCGGCTTGGCGCCACTTTCAACGCGCTTGGCAATGAAATCCAGCAAGTCCGACTTCTCGGCCTTGTCGATGGATTTGTCAGACTCGGCCAGGCTTCTCGCCAGGGTCATCAGATCAGCCCGATAGGCGCCCAGCGTATTTTTCGACAGGCCCCGCTCCATCCATATAGCGTCAAGAAACTGATCCACCAGTTCTGCCGAACGGGCGATGATCTGTGATTCAGGCGTGCTTTGTTTGTTGCTACTACCCATAGTTTTCATCTTTTCGGTCGCGCAATCCTTTGCCGCGATACATCTGCCAACGAGGCGTTGAGGCTGGTAGCATACGCCGTTCCGAAATCTGAAACGTCGTATCAGCGCACCGCCAAACGACGGATATTTCAAGGTTATTCAGTATGGGCACCGCACCTGCAATCAGGCGTGACCGCTGTCACAGAAACCACAAGGCATTAACATAAAGTGAACTGGATCACACGCCTGGTCGACATAATCTGGGGTCTCTACGCTTTGCTGTGTTTCGGCTTGGCCTGCATCTTCTCCTTATTCGTCGCTTTGCTGGTTCCGGGCCCGGATCGTCGACAGCGCCTGGTCACCTGGGCCGCGAGGATGGTCTTTGTACTGGCTGGCGTAAAAGTCACTGTCAAGGGTATCGACAACCTGCCGCCGGACAGTTCCATCGTTGTCGCCAATCACGCCAGCTTTATTGATGGCATCCTGCTGAACGGCTACCTGCCATCCCGCTTCGGCTTTGTGATCAAAGGCGAGATGCGCGATATTCCCGTCGTGCACTTCCTGTTGCGTCGCTCCGGCTCCAAGTTCGTCGAACGCAAGGAGGCCAGCGGCAGCTCGCGTGACGCGCGTCAGCTGGTCAAAGCAGCGAGGGGCGGCGAATCGCTGGGATTTTTCCCCGAAGGTACATTTCGCCTGGAGCCGGGTGTGGCCCGGTTTCGCGCAGGCGCCTTCGTCGCCGCAGTCAAAGGCGAATTACCCGTTGTCCCGGTAGCGATTTCCGGCACGCGCAAGATGCTGCCCTCTGAGCGTTGGCTGCCGCGCCGCGCGGAGCTCACAATCGATGTTTTGCCTGCAATCGCGCCCGGCGATGAGAACTATGGCGACCATCGACAATTGGCAGAGGCTTCGAGACAACAGATAATTGCCGCCCTCGACGAACCCGATCTCGCTTAATACGACAAAGGCCCATTCATTATGAGTTCTGACGCAGTAGTCATCGTTGCCGCAAAACGTACGCCCCTCGGCGCATTCCAGGGATCGCTTTCGGGCGCACAAGGCCCTGAACTCGGCGCAGCCGCCATACGCGCGTGTATCGACGAGTCCGGGATCGATGCGAATGACGTGAATGAAGTCCTGATGGGCTGCGTGCTCCCGGCCGGGCTCGGCCAGGCCCCCGCCCGCCAGGCGGCAATCAATGGCGGGATCCCGACTGGCACTGCCACGACCACGGTCAACAAGATGTGTGGATCGG
>JAUHYO010000161.1 GCA_030426325.1 Gammaproteobacteria bacterium
AACGCGACATGTACCTGGTGCACGGCCCTGTAAACCTGAATCGCCTTGTGACCGTATGCGACCTCGCGGATCGACCTGAACTTATGTACCCGCCGTTCACCCCCGGCATCCCGGACGAACTGGTCGACGGCAGCAGTATTTTCGCGACCTTGTCGCGCAAGAACATACTGCTGCATCACCCGTACCAGTCCTTTGCACCGGTCATCGATTTCGTTGGCACCGCTGCGGCCGACCCAAACGTTCTCGCAATCAAGCAAACGCTCTATCGCACCGGGCCCAAGTCGCCCATTGTCGACCACCTGGTTGCGGCGGCCCGATCCGGTAAAGAAGTCACCGTCGTCATCGAGTTGATGGCTCGCTTTGACGAGGCAGCCAATATTTCGCTGGCCAATCGCCTGCAGGAAGCCGGTGCTCACGTCGTCTACGGCCTTGTAGGTTTCAAGACACACGCGAAAATGACGCTGGTGGTTCGCCGACGAAACGACAAGCTCGTACGCTACGTGCACCTGGGTACCGGTAACTACCATCATGGAACGGCGTCGGTCTATACCGACTACGGCTACCTGAGCAGTAGCCGACGGCTGGGCGAGGACGTGCATCAATTGTTCCTGCAATTGACCAGCCTGACGAAGGCAAGTGAGATGACGCGCATGCTTGCGTCCCCTTTCAGCCTGTTCGACGCATTGCTCGCAAAAATTCAACGCGAAACCGAGCACGCCAAAGCCGGCAAGACCGCGCACGTAATTGCAAAGGTCAATGCACTGAACGAACCCTTGTTGATCGATGCAATGTATAAAGCCTCTCAAGCCGGAGTTCAGATCGATCTGATTCTTCGCGGCATTTGTTCGCTTCGGCCCGGCATCAAGGGCCTGTCGGAGAATATCCGTGTGCGTTCAATCGTAGGCCGCTTTCTCGAGCACTCACGCGTCTATTACTTCCTCAATGACGGCAAAGAGGAATTTTATTGCTCAAGCGCCGACCTCATGGACCGCAACATGTTCCGGCGCAATGAATCCTGCTTCGAGATTCGGCAAAAGCGCATGAAAGAACAGATACGACAGGACCTCGAGTTGTTTCGCGCCGACAATACAGACGCCTGGGAACTGAACAGCGACGGCAGCTACACCCGTCTCACGCCGGGAGACGATCCGCCGGTATCCGCTCAGCAAACGTTTCTCGAATCCTTATCGATGCCGAAACTCGTTCAGGACTGAGTCAACCAGCGTTTCGATCAACTTGACCATTGAGAAGGCACCGCCAAGGTAGAGCTTTCCGGTCAGTGCAAGAATGCAAATGCCGTGAATACCGCTCCACAATGCCGTTGCGGTGTGGGCAACTTCGTGGGGAATTCGATCAGGGGCGAGCTCGCGCAGGTTTTCCGCAACCAATTCGAACATGACGTCGCGGCGTTCTTTCATCAACTCCGGCGTTGGCAACCCTCGCGGTGCCTGGTGCTCAAACACCAGCCGCCAGCGATCGGGGTGATCCGTCGCATACTGCACATAGAATTCAGCCATGACCCGGATTCGCACTTCGGGATTACGTTTCTTGCGAATCTGTTGTTGAATCAGCGCCGCCATCTCGTCAATGGTCCGGGCGTTCAGATGTATGACGAGATCGTCGAAATTTCGAAATACGTGATACAGCGTGCCAACGGTGTAGCCGATGGCTTTCGCGACCTTCCGCGCCGTCAGCGACTGGAAGCCCTCGGCCTCAACCAGTTTCGCTGCAGCGGTAATTGCCATCGCCTGAATTTCTTCGCGACTGTGGTCGCTGCGCCTGCCCATGCATTATGTCCAATCAAAAAAGCCCGTGGTTGAGCCAAACTCTAACATTATTTGAACAACGTTCAATAACCGGGTATAAATTGAACGCCGTTTAATTAAGCGGCTTTTATTTGAGTGTCAATTGAACGTTGTTTAATTAGGAGTACCCTCATGAAACTGAAGAGCACAATAAGTCTCATCGCTGTCGCCCTGACGCTTTTTGTCACGGGAACGGCCAGCGCGGCCGGCTTGATGACGCCGAAAGGACAGTCCAGTTCACTGGCTATTCGCGATCATGTCGTCAAAGTCACCGTTGAAGACGGCTACGTGGTTACGGAGGTTGACCAGGTCTTCATCAATTCAGCCGCTAACGACATTGAAGCGATATACAGCTTCCCGGTGCCTTCGCACGCGGCTGTCGCGGAATTCACCTACTGGATTGATGGCAATCCGGTGGTCGGTGAAGTGCTGAAGAAACAGGAAGCACGCGACCTGTATGAAAGCGAGAAAGCCGCTGGCCGTGAAACCGCGCTCGCCGAAAAAGACGAGTATCGAACGTTCGATATCTCTGTTTATCCGGTAAAAGCCAATAGCGACGTTCGCGTGCGTCTGGTCTATTTGCAAAGCGCCAGCACCGATACCGGGATTGGCCGTTACGTCTACCCTCTTGAGGAAGGCGGTGTCGATGAGGAGCGCCTCGCATTTTGGGACGCGAACACCGTGGTCACCGGCAAATTCCGTTTCGATTTCGAGCTCAAATCGTCCTATCCGGTTGATGCTATTCGCTTGCCGGGTCAATCGAACGCAGCGCTCACGCAGCTCGATGCCGGACATTGGACAGTCGGTCTGCACTCAGCGGGCTCATCGACCGCCAGTGCGGATTTCGAATCGCAGGTCTCAGCGCTCGAAGCCGGTGAATCCGTTCCGCCGGCCGCAACGACGTCCGGTGTTGCCAGCCTTGATGAGGACATTGTTGTCTACTGGCGCCACGCGCCGGACCTGCCGGGTTCGGTTGACCTGGTTACGCACAAGCCTGATCCGTCCGGACGAGGTACCTTCATGCTGACGTTCACGCCTGGCGACGATTTGCCAGTCATTGAAAGCGGTCGCGACTGGGTATTCGTTCTCGACGTTTCCGGTTCGATGCAGGGCAAGTTCGCAACGCTTGCCAATGGCGTGCAACAGGCGCTGGGCAAGCTGAACCCGAACGATCGGTTTCGCATATTTACGTTTAACGATGGTTCCCGCGAACTGACCGGCGGCTTCATCGATGCGAGCCAAGCGAATGTGAACCACTATGCGCAACAAGTCGGACAGCTTCGTTCGTCGGGCGGCACCAATCTGTATGCCGGACTTCGAGCGGGTATCGATGCATTGGACAGCGACCGTACATCGGGTATTGCCCTGGTGACCGATGGCGTGGCGAACGTTGGCGTCACCGAGAAAAAGGACTTTCTCAAGATGATGACCGAACACGACGTTCGACTCTTCACGTTCATCATGGGCAACAGTGCGAATCGTCCGTTGCTCGAGGCGATGACGGAAGTTTCGAATGGCTTCGCGATGGAAACATCGAACAGCGACGATATCGCCGGGCAGTTGATGCTGGCCACCGCAAAAATTCGTCATGCAGCCTTGCACGATATTGAACTGGACATCAGCGGCGTGAAAGTTGCCGATCTGACGCCGGAACAAATCGGCAGCCTGTATCACGGCGAACAACTGCAGGTGCTTGGCCACTACTGGGGCAGTCGCGAGGCCAAGATTCGCCTCACAGGCAAGGTCGCTGGCAAGGCGGTTGAATACAAGACCACGATCGACATGCCGGAACAATCCGACCTCAATCCGGAGCTTGAACGAATCTGGGCCTATGCTGCCATCGAAAACCTGCAGGCAAAAATGGACTACTTCGGTGCGGACCAGGATACCGAGGATGCGATTACTGACCTGGCGACCGAGTACGGACTCGTCACCGACTACACGTCGATGATTGTTGTTCGCGAAGAGGTGTTCGCGGCGCAAGGCATCAAGCGCAGCAACCGTGATCGAGTAGCGACAGAGCACGCAGCGCAGCAAAAGCGAGCGACGCAGGCGCCGCAGAATCGGCGAGTCGACCAGCAACAGCCGATGTACACCAAGAAACGGCCGACGACGGGTGGCGGCGGATCGGGTGGTGGTGCTGCGGGGCTACCGTTGATCCTGGCCTTGTCCGGCCTCCTGATACTGAGACGAAAGAAACGCCCCATCTCCTGATGGACTTTGGGCCCCGCGAGGGGCCCTTTTTTTGATCAGCGGCCGTTAGACACCGCAATAACAGTCGCTATCTGCTCTGGAGCCAGCCACGTGTTCACACTCAGGTTTGAACAGTCAATTCGTAGCCGGCCAATCTCAAGTACTCTGTTTCACGCTCGAGGTCCGCTATCGTGAGCGGGTTTTCCGCCAGCCAGCCAGCGTCGAACTTCAGCAAGATGTTGTTCTCATCGACCGTGATTCCGACCTCAGGTGGTTCGGCCGTGCTGCGACTGCGATTAAGCAGGACGGCCAGCCGGAGACAGATCAGCAATCGCAAGCCGGAGATACGCCAGCCCCTCGGCAAACTTTTCATCTTCGCAACGTCGATTGGATATCGCTGGCCACCGATCATGATCGCGAGAAAGCGTTGTTCCGCCTGCGGAAATCCCGGCATGTCCGCGTTTTCGGCAATGTAAGCGCCATGCCGCTGGTAGCCATCGTGAGAAATATCCAGGCCAATCTCATGGAGGCGTGCTGACCAGTCCAGCATTTTCGCGGACAGGTCGCCGGAGAAACCCCACGCCGCTTTAGTCTGCTCATGCAGGTTCGCCGCCATGGCGGCAACACGCGATGCCTGCTGTTCATCGACCTGGAATCGCGCGGCCATCGCCTGCACCGTTCGTTCCCGCGCATCTTCGTGCTGAAGGCGACCGAGCAGGTCGTACATCAGGCCTTCGCGAAGCGCCCCGTCTGAAATTCGCATCTCAGGAATGCGAAAGGTATTCATGACCTCGGCGAGAATGGAAAGTCCACCGGGCCACACCTGCGCGCGGCGCTCCGACAATCCTTTCAATGACAATTCCTGGACCGTCTTGAACTCCAGCACTTTTTCGATCAGCTTTTCGATCGTCGCGAGTGTAATGCCGGTTTCAATGAGACCCAGTTCCTGTGCAACCGCATGCGTCGCGCGAATGGTGCCGGAGGTTCCAATCGCCTCAAACTCGGTCGTGCCACGAAAGAATGCCTTCACCGGCCGCAACTCGAGCCTTGCTGCGAGCCGCGCTTTTTCGAAGCCAGCCGGAGTGATAACGCCACCAGGAAAAAATCGCTCGGTCATTGTTACGCAGCCCATGTGCATGCTCTCAACCGCACGCGGTTGTGCTGCCTGCCCAAGGATTACTTCGGTGCTTCCACCGCCAATGTCTGCGACAAGGCGAAGCCCGTCAGTTGGCGGCAAGCTGTGAGATACGCCGCCGTAGATAAGGCGCGCCTCTTCCAGACCCGAGATAATCTCAATGGGATGGCCGAGCAGTTCTTCTGCTTCGGCAATAAAATGACTGTCATCGCGCGCACGGCGTACGGTTGCTGTGCCCGCGGCACGAACGCTGCCGGCGTGCATGTCGCGCAATCGTTGCCCGAACCGGGCAAGACAATCGAGTGATCGTTTCCGGGCATCGGCCGAAATCTCACCGGATTCCGAAAGCCCTTCTGCCAGACGTACCGTCTCGCGGATGCGATCGATGATGGCAAGCTGACCGTGGCGAAGTTCGCCAACAACCATATGGAAGCTGTTCGATCCCAGGTCTACGCCTGCGATAATTTCCGGCTGGCTTAGCTCAGACGGTGAAAGACGATCCGCAGCCGCAGGTGGTTTGTGCATTCGGATTCCGGATGATGAACTGTGCGCCCTGCAAATCTTCCTTGTAGTCGATTTCGGCACCCATCAGGTATTGCACGCTCATGGGGTCGATCAACAGCATGACGCCCTGGTTCTCAACCTGGCTATCACCGTCTTCAACGCTTTCGTCGAAAGTGAATCCGTATTGAAACCCGGAACAACCGCCGCCGGAAATGAATACCCGCAATTTGAGATTGGGGTTGTCCTCTTCGGAAATAAGTTCGCCCACCTTTTGCGCAGCCGCATCCGTAAAGATGACGCTCGGTGGGGGAGGTGCGCTTGTTACTGCTGTGTCCATAATTCGATTCTACTCGCCTGACGCGGCAACTTTCTCATCAATTCGCGTCGTTTGTTCCAGAAGTGGTACCTGCCCTTCGGGCTGGTGGACCAGTTTGCCGTTGATTTCGGCACCTTCCGCCATCTGGATCAGATTGTAATACACATTACCTATGACTCGCGCGGTAGCGCCAAGTTCGACACGCTGGCTGGCGAAGACATCGCCTTTCACTATGCCGTTCAGTACGACATAAGGTACGGTAACACCCCCATCGACATGGCCTACGTCGCTGATGCTGAGCGCTGAGTCGGTATCCGGGTCCGCCGTAACATTTCCTTTGACATTACCATCAATGTGGCAGCCACCCTTGAAATGCAAGTCGCCGTTGATCTTGCTGTTGGACCCGACGAGGGTTTCGACGACGGTGTGCGTGCGTTGTTTCCTGTTGAACATCTAAATCTCCATGAACCGCGCTAGCGCGGTCGTCTAGCCCTGGCTGGTCGACCAGGCAAAGCTTTCTTCGATGCTGGAAATTGAGCGAGTACGGGATCGTACCTCAACCGTGATCCGCTCGGGCGTGAAACCGTCCGGCAGCACCAGCTGGCGGTCGAAGTTCTGGAAGTAACGAAACGAAAAAGCCCATTTCTTGTCAGCATCGTCCGGCAACAGCTGATCGAAGTTATAGGTCGTGTCCACACCGCCCTGACTGCCCGCAATACTCAGGTTGACGTCACCCGCCACCTTTCGGTCATGCTTCATTGCCTGAACCAGCACCAGGCGCAAATTAAATTCGCGTTCTTCCTTGCCGCGAGTCACTTTCAGGTCCTGTACCCGCAACCCGGAATTACCGTCCGACGGAGAAACAATGCCACGATAAAAGGCGATCGCATCTCGCTGTTCCTGGATCTTGGCCTGAAGCGCCGAGAGACTTTCCTCAACTTCCCTGTAAGACTCCCGGTCGACCTCGCGATTGGTCTCGAGCAGCGCAACCTCCTGTTTCAACTCGACGATCCGGTTGTCGAGCTCCAGGATACGGTCCTCATAGGCCTGGCGGATGTTTCCGGCTTCAACAATGTCGTAGCCGGCCTTGATGCGGCCAAATTCGAATACCAGGTAGCCACTGACAACAACCAGCGCGACGATAACGCCGCGGAACATAAGGGTTCGGCCTGTGCCATGCTGCTGGAACGGGGACTTGGCTGCCACTGAAACTACGCGCTCAATTGATTCGGGAGGACGTTATGTTACGCGCGTCACCTGCTGAACAGAAGTGCGCCAGGTCACGGATTGGGAATTAACCCAACTGGCCGAGCAAGCGCCTTTGCTGCACACTATCCGCTTAATATTCCGGACGCAGACATGGCCGATTTTTACCTTTGGTTCAAAGCCTTGCATATCGCATTCATGGTGACGT
>JAUHYO010000162.1 GCA_030426325.1 Gammaproteobacteria bacterium
CAGCGTGATGAGTGATGTGACAATGTCCAAGAAACGCCTATTGCTGGGCCGCTCCGCACACAACGATATTGCCATCAACAGCCGGTTTATAAGCCGTCATCACGCTTTGCTCGTGCGTCACGCATCGACGACCTTCCTGATGGACCTCAACAGCAGCAACGGGACATTCGTCAATTCAGTTCGCGTATCCAATCACGTCCTGACTCACGATGACGTCATTACTGTTGGTCAACACAAAATCAAGTTTCACGACCCGTATGCGAAGCCCGGTGACGTCACGAGCCCCGAATTTGATGACACGGCGATTATGAAGACCCTGGAAGATATGCGTAATTTGCTGGCCCGCGAGAATACTGCGCTGCTCCCGACAGCCAGTGAAGATTTACCGACCATCCAGACTTAAAGTCCGCTAGTTGCAAAATTCCTGTTTGAAGTGCTTGCGGCACATTGAGACATAGCGATCGTTGCCGCCAATTTCGACCTGCGAACCCTCTGTCACAACCTTACCGTCACTATCGAGACGAATAACCATCGTCGCCTTGCTACCGCAATAGCAGATTGCCTTTAATTCGTTGAGATTGTCGGCCCACGCCAGCAAGTACTTGCTACCCTCAAAAGGCTCGCCCTGGAAGTCCGTCCGCAAGCCATAGGCCAGCACCGGAATGCCAAGCCGATCGGTGACTTCACCAAGCGCAAACACCTGATCACGCGTCAGGAACTGGGCTTCATCCACCATGACGCAGTGCAGTTTCTGCTGTTTGTTGGCGTTCTCGATCAACGTAAACAGGTCGTCGTCTTTCTGGAAGATCGTTGCTTCGGCATTGATGCCGATTCGCGAAGTGACTTTCCCCGCGCCGTAACGATCATCGAGCGACGGCGCGAGAATCAGCGTGTTCATGCCACGCTCTTTGTAGTTGTAACTGGATTGCAACAACGCGGTGGACTTGCCCGCATTCATTGACGAGTAGTAGAAGTACATTTTGGCCATCGGCGTATTGTGGCATCGCTTCGTGTGCGATGCACCACCGAGGCGGGCAGCTAGCGCGTGAGCGTCAGTAACTTTCCGAGCGCACGATTGCTGCTGTACCGGCTGACAGACTCCTGCCGACAATCCGGGCACTCGTTGGTAAGCCGGTGTCGATCCGAAATAACCTGCGGCACCGGCGTCACTTTGCCCCGGCGCAGGCAGCGGCAACAGATCACCAGGTTGCTGAGGCGATTCAGCAATCGATAGTCAACATTGTCGTCAGAAGCTGTGGTTGTCGAAGCCATAACGGTTCTCCGAAAGTCGAAGAACTCTTTTGACATTCCTTGGTCACATCTGCCAGCAAATTGGCCGTTTTCAGTCAAAAACTGTTAACCAGTCGTGGTTCGAGATGTGACCTGCGTCGCCAACTGACCGCAGGACAATTGGTGCCCGGGGCGGGACTTGAACCCGCACACCCTTTCGGATAACGGATTTTAAGTCCGTTGCGTCTACCGATTCCGCCACCCGGGCATTGCAGCAAAAAAGAGGCAAATCCTGCGCTCGATCGCGAACTCAAATCGCCTCAGTTTTGCTGCCTGGCTTAGGTTCGCAAGCCTACTTGGTTCGACTGATCAGCGCTACCCGTCGACGTTGCTTTGCCGTACCAGCACTAAAAATTGTAGCGCAACCCGAGCTGCAACGATCGACCCGGCAGTGGCACCGTATCCTTGAGCGGCGACGTGTGCTGACGGGCGTCTTCGTCCGTAAGATTCGTGCCGCGCAGGAATACAAACACGTCCGGATCATCGAACATGTAAGACAGTTCCGCGCTGACAAGCGTATACGCATCCGTTGCTATTTCATTCGACGCGGTCTTGTCCTGCTTCTCGTGGAATCTCGCCTCAGCGGCAGCCTGGAATCCATTCCGGGTGAAGTGCAATCCGATGCCGTACCTCAGCGGAGGAATCCGCGGGAGGTAGTTGCCGGTGACTTCATCCTCACCATTGACCAGGTCAGAGAACAGACGCGTGTGAAGATGTCCGGCTGACGTCTCCAGCAATTCAATGCGCGCCTCGGCCTCGAAGCCGTATAGCCGGGCGTCGGTCTGCGTATATTCGAAGACCTGCAGCTCATCTTCCAAAAGGTCAGTCGGCTCGAGCAGAATGTAGTCGTCAATATCGTTCAGGAAAGCGGTGACGGCCCATTCAATACGCGTGTTGCCGCCACGCAGTGTGAGATCGATGTTCGACGACGTTTCCTTATCGAGGATGCCATCGCCGAGCACAACGGATCCGCGCTCGATGCGCTGCGCCGCAACGTGCGCACCATCCGCAAAGAGTTCGGTCGCATTGGGATGCCTTTGGGTCAACGCATAGTTGAGTGCGATGCTGTAGTCATCGCCTGGCGCCCAGATAACACCAACGGACGCGCCAAATGCATTGTCGTCGTACTTCGGCAGTCCGGGCGCATCGATCGACTGACTCTCAAACCGCGCACTGCCCTGCAGCGTCCAAAGGTCGCCGGGCATCCATTCCTCGAATACAAACAGGCTCGTCTGCTTCGTTGATGAGTGGGGAACAAAGGCCTCGTCGCCAATTGCCGCAAAGTCGACATCCTTGTGCTGAAGACCGACTGCCCCTTCCAGGCTACCGAAAGGCTGGTGTTGAAACTCCAGCCTGGCATCGGTTCCGTCTGAGTTGAATACGGTACCGATCTCGTCGCCCTCGAGTTCGGTGTGCTGATAGTCGTTGCGAGCAAACTTGAGTTGCAGTTTCCCTAAATCGCCGAATCGATATTCGCCCTGCAGGTCGAAGCGGCTTTGATCGAGGTCAACTCGAACAGCTTCTTCCTCATGCTCATCGCCATCCATCTCCTCCTCTTCTTCTTCTTCGTGATGATGGTGTCCGGGAATACCGTAGAGATTGTCATACTGACTGAGCGATACGCCGATGTAGCCGTTCTCGCCGGTAAACGTCATCGCGGCGGCTCCACCTTGCGCTTCGCTCGCTGTGTTTTCGACGATGCCGAAGGCCTCTTCTTCCTCGCCGTGCTCGTCGCCGTGTTCGTCACCTTCCTCTTCGGCTTCCTCCAGCGCACGCAAGCGTGCCGATTCTGCGAAACCAGGGATCTCGACGTCGTCTGTGTCCCGGCGGAAATAGTCAAGATGAAAACCGATCAGCTCGGTACCGAAAGCCACTTCCCCTGCTGCCGCTTGTCGGCCGGTCGCGGAATCAGTGCCGAGTGTGACGCGACCGCCAAATGGCTGCTCAAGGCTGTTGTGGAGAATGCGGTTGTCGATCACATTGACGAGCCCGCCTGCCGCCCCACTGCCATACAGTAAGGTTGCCGGGCCACGCACGATCTCGACCCGTTCCGCGAGCATGCTATCCACGCTCGCCGCATGGTCCTCGCTCAATGCTGACGCATCCATCGAATCGAGTGAATTTGACAGCACACGGACACGCTCACCGTACTGGCCGCGAATAACCGGCCGCGAAGAAACCGGGCCGAAGTAGCTCGAACTCACACCGAGTTCATGTGCGAGTGCTTCACCGATGCTCGCCGCCTGCCGCTTCGTTAATTCATCGCCGCTGATCACCGATGTTGGTTGCGCCAGCTCCTTGATTGTGCGATCAAGCGGCACTCCTTCTACAATGATTTCGTCAACTTCGTGGCCGTCGTGCGTGTCGCCGCTATCGTCAGCGGTGGCTATTGCGGCGTGGCCCGTCAAGCCCACAGCCAGGTACGCGATCGCCGTACGGCGTCCCATCGCGATGTTCATGAGTTTCATGCAATTCTCCGATCATGTTCACAGTTCAATACGTCGGCAGAAGTGCCGGCTGGGTCCGCGGAATCACACCGCGACAATTTCGAACAGATCAGGAGTTGGGAGGGGCGCGAGACCGGTAGGGTGAGACGATCCTCGTTGTGCTGGTCGCCGCTTGCGCTTCAATCGCGACATACGCCGCAACCGGAAGCTCGAACGACTGGATGCCGGGTACCGGCACATCGTCCAGCTGGTTTAGTACGGTGCAAACCTGGCAAACGCTAAGACCGTGGTCAGAGATATGCTGGAACTGGTGTGTGGCAAGCGATACTTGCAACAACGCCAGCGCAAGAACCCCGTAAAGCGCCGTCGCGCGGCGCCCGGAATTCGATCTCGGCATTTTTGAGGACGAGTCCAGCATCACGCGAATCTACACTCAGGAAGTTGAAGTGACAAGGACTATGACAATTCGTACGACAGAAGTTCGGCGGCTCGAAGTCCCTGGCGCGACTACTGGAACAGTTGTCGCACTGCAGTGCTGGCGCTAGTATTAAATGCTCGCTCCGTAGGTAATGTGGAGACGACCGTCAAGTTCACGACTCGTGCAATCCAGTGCCTTGCTTTCTTCGTCGCATCGTACTTGTCCAGTGTCGCTGCTGCAGAACTCCCGACCTGGGATGCGGCGGAAATCGAACGTATTGTCGATGCCGCGATGGCCGATGGTCTCGACGCGAGCGGCGTCCCGGGCGCCAGCATCGCCTTGGTCCACAACGGCAAAGTATTGCTTGCGAAAGGCTACGGTACCGCGGACCTCGATGCAGGCACACCGGCCACGGCAGACACGCCATTTCGTATTGCATCCCTGTCCAAACTGTTTACTGCGACTGCCATCCTGCGGCTTGATCAGCGAGGCGCTCTGGATTTACATGACGACATCGATCGGTATCTCGATTTTCCGTTGCTGAGAGATTTCCCTGAAGCCATCACAATTCACCGCCTTTTAACGCACACAGCCGGGTTTGAAACGACGGATATCGGTGACGCTGCGAGATCGGTCGAGGATGTCATGCCGCTGGCGACGCTGATTCAATCCTGCATGGTCCGGCAATCTCATGCGCCCGGTGAAATCTATGCCTACAGCAATCACGGTTATGCATTGCTGGGCCTGTTGATTGAGAAAGCAACCGGCCAGTCATTTGACTCGGCGATGGATAGTCTCGTACTGCAACCCCTAGGCATGAGCCGCTCCAGTTTCACCCAGCCTCTGCCGGATTCGATCCGCCAGGACATTAGCCGAAGCTATGCCGATTCGCACTTCGCGCTACAACGCGACTATTCACAAATCGGACCTGCCGACGCGCTCGTCTCAACAGCGAATGACATGGCGAAATTTATACTGATGCAACTTCATGGCCACCCGTCGATTGAGCCCGGTGTCGTTGAGAAGATGCAGGCACAACAATACGCGCCCTACCCGACCCGATACGGCATGGCCTATGCCTGGCATGAGAACACGTTCCGAGGGCATCGCGTGCTGGAACATTCCGGCGGGCAACTTGGATTTGCCAGCTATGTCGCCATTATTCCGGACGCCGGCTTCGGATTTTTTATTGCCCAGAACTTGCGAGAGGGATCGCTACGCAGCGTGCCACTCGATGCCATTCTTGATTTGGTCCTGGATCGCGTGATCCCCGACCTGCCTCCGGCTGTCGAACCGCCCAGAGATATCGACGCGATTCGCGATCAGTACACTGGCTACTATGTCAGCGCAGATTACCCGCGGCATTCATTCGAGCGGCTATTGTTTGAACTCGCCTTCATGGGCCGCGATGTCATGGTCAATGCCCCGCCACCTTGCACGCTTGAGGAACCATGCCGACCCGACGCGCTGGCAATAAACAGCTCAAAGGATCGCTATTACGAAACTCGCACGGAGGAATTCCAGCATCCCACCGCCTGGTGGGCGACCGCCGCATTCGATCGCAACCCCCAATCCGGCGCCGTGACCGGGCTTTACCTCGACCGCAGGGCATACGAAAAACGTCCGCCATGGCGCCTGCCGGCATTGCAGAGACTGGTGATGTTGCTGATGCTGCCGATCGTGGTTTTTGGGGCGATTGTCTGGCCCTGGTTAGCGCGGCGGAACGACCGTGGCCCACGTGGCGAGATTATCAGCATGCGCGTAATGCAGGTCTGTGCCGCGATCGGGCTGCTCGCCCTCATTGCCTTGGGCCTACTTCTCCGAATTTACGCGGCGGATGACATTCAGATGGACTACGGCATCCGGTTCGAAGCTCTGCTGCTGATGCTTGCATCCGATTGTTTGAAAGTCGCGGCAGTCGTCGCCGCCGTGGTTGTGCCGATTGCACTGGCCCGACGGTACTGGAGGCCCGTCTACCGCATCTTTGCGGTCATCCTTGGTGGGCAATTGCTGTATTCCGCGTGGCTCCTGCACATCAGCAATGTTTCACTGGTCGCTTACCTGGGGAGCGTTCCGGCCTGCGCCGCCTGACGACAGCTTGCCGAAGAAAAATGGAGGCTAGGGTCGGAATCGAACCGGCGTACACGGAGTTGCAGTCCGCTGCATGACCACTCTGCCACCTAGCCCCGGCGGTCAAACGAGGCAGCATTGAGCCGCGCCGTTGAGCAGGCGTCGAAGTATACAGCGACTGACCCTGCAGTCCACCCGAAATGGGCGCATAATTGCCGTATGCAACACCGCTATTTATCAATTGTGTTTATCGTCGCCCTCGCTTCAAGCGCCTGTACCGAGCAGTCGTTGCCGGTCTTCATGGACCCGACGCCGGTGTCTGTCCCCGCCGGCCAGCCAGCACTGGGGCCGCGCCTCACCAAGGGGCCGAGTGAATCCGTCATTCTGAGCTGGATGGAACGAGGCGACGATGTCTCCAGCTTAATGTATTCCCGGTACGCCAATGGTGCCTGGCAGCCGGCGGTCGAAGCCACAAGCGACCCGGACATGTTCGTCAACTGGGCTGATCTGCCTGCGGTTCAGCCGACGGCTGGGGACGCATTGCTAGCGCACTGGCTGAGTTATACCGGTGACGCACCTTACTCATACCAGGTGTTTACTGCGTGGAGCGACAACAACGGTCAGTCGTGGAGCAAACCCATCAGCCCGCATGATGATGGCACACCGACGGAACACGGCTTCGTCTCAACCTATCCGGCGTCGACGGGTACCGGAATGATCTGGTTGGACGGTCGCGAAACGCCCGATGGCGGAATGACGTTGCGAGGCGCCACTCTCTCAAAGGATGGCGGCATCGCTGACGAGACACTGCTCGATGACCTAGTGTGTGATTGCTGCCAAACCGGCGTTGCGGCGACTGATGCGGGCGCCATTGCTGTTTATAGAAACCGCACCGAGGATGAAGTCCGCGACATTTACGTTGCGCGGCATATCGACGGCGCCTGGCAAGCCGGTGAGGCGATCGCGAACGATGGCTGGGTAATCTCTGGATGCCCGGTCAACGGTCCTGCCATTGACGTAAGTGAGAATCTTGTCGCCATTGCCTGGGTCACCGCCGCCGGGCTCGGTGCCGGT
>JAUHYO010000163.1 GCA_030426325.1 Gammaproteobacteria bacterium
TGGGTGATGAGGTGATTGAGAGTGTCGACGGTTATACGACCGTGGATTTGTCCGCCACTTATTACCATTCGGATATCAATAGCTGGTTTGACGGAACGACAGCATCTGTTGGTGTGCGCAACCTCTTGGATGAGGATTTTCCGCTGATTCATGTCACCAGCGGGCGGGTGATGCCATATGATCCGCGCCGCGTTGACCCGCGCGGCCGAATATTTTATCTGGAAATCCAGAAAACCTTTGAATGAGCATTGTGACCACTACACTGTGCACGGCCAAGGTCGGCCGAGTTAGCCTCGCTACGATACTCACCGGATGGCTCGCCGCTTGCACCGTTGCGCCGGGTGGGGTTTCTGGACCGGAGACCCTGCCTGGCGAAGTGTACGCGGCCGCCGAGGCCCGCTTGCCGATTAATCTTCGAGAGCAGGTCAGGGGAGAACGATTAGAGCCGCACTGGGAAGAGGGCGCAGCCCGGTTTTGGTATGAAGCCGACCGGGCGGACGGTTACCAATACATACTGGTTGATTCGGCACGAAAGGACAGCCGGTCGATGTTCGACAGGGAAGCACTCACAAGAAACCTGTCGGATGCGCTTGGCGAGCCGCTCGCCGTCGCTGCACTGCGCCTGCAGTCACTCGAGTACGATTTCGCTCAGGATACGCTTGCCTTTACGTTTAAAGAGCGAAGCTGGCACTACGATCCGCAGGCCAATGTTTTGCGAGAGGTAGCGGTAGAATCCCCGGCGGGTTTGTCGCCGGATGGCCGATGGCGTGTTTTCGTCAAGAACTACGATCTGTATATCGAGGAAATGGCTAGCGGAGACGTGCGTCGCCTTACACAAGATGGGTCCGCGCTACAGCCTTATGCCCGTCCAGTGGTCAACCCGAAGCTGATGGTAGAGCAGCAGACATCACAGCCTGGCCTCGATGCGGAAATCAGCTGGTCTCCCGATTCGGAGCGCTTTGTAACTTATCGCACAGACCTGCGCGGTGCGACTCAATTGAGCCTCGTACAGTCGACACCGCCCGATGCAGGCCTGCCGCGTGTTTACAACTATGTCTATTCATTCTCCGGCGACGAAATCGTACCGATGTCATCAGCGCTTTTGGTCGATGCAGAAAGCGGCAATATCACGCCTGTTGCCGCACCCGCACAAGAAGCGCTGTACTATTTCGGGCCGCGCTTTAGCTGGACCTCGGATAGCCGCGAAGTGCTGCAGATGGTCCCGCAACGCGGCTATACCGCACTGCGATTGCGGGCTATTGATGCGAACGACGGAACTACGCGCCCTGTCAGTGAGGATACTTCAGATCTCTTTGTCGATTACTACGGTCATCGCTGGTCCTATCTATCGAAGCTTGATCGGGTCTTCTGGACTTCGGTACAGGACGGTTGGCAGCATGCTGTCCTTATCGATCGTGAGGGACGTCGACAAAACCTGACTAGCGGGGAGTGGCGTATTGACAATATCGCCGGTGTTTTGGAAGAGGAGCAGGTGGTGTTTCTCATCGGCCGCGGCCGCGAGCCCGGACAGGATCCGTACTTGCGACACCTGTATCGTGTCGATATCGATGGCGGGGCGCTGCAACTTCTCACCCCGGAAGCGCTGGATCACGATGTCTCTGTTTCGCCGGACGGTCGCTACTTTGTCGATAACCTGTCGGCCGTAGACCGGCCAACTCGCTCAGTGTTACGCAGCACCAAAGACGGCACCATCGTCATGGAGTTGGAGCACGCCGATATCAGTGCGCTGAAGGAGATGGGCTATCGATTGCCCGAGCCCTTTTCGGTCAAACTTAATGATGGTGGCGAAACAATACACGGTGCAATCTATCGGCCCTCGCAACTCGACCCGTCCGCAAGCTACCCGGTGATCGAATACATCTACACTGGCCCGCACACAATCACTACGCCAAAAAGCTTCACTGCGGGTCTGGCGGTCGACAACGCCGCTGCGATTGCGGAACTTGGCTTCATCGTCGTGGTAATCGATGGCCGCGGTACCTCCGGTCGCTCATACGATTTTCTCGCTGATGCCTATAAGAATCTTCACGCAGTTGGACTGGACGATCACATTGACATGATCCGGGCTATGGCGCGGAAGTATCCCTACATGGATATTGATCGTGTCGGCCTTTACGGGTTTTCAGCCGGTGGTTACGACGTCGTACGTGCAATGACCGAACGCCCCGACTTCTACAAAGTAGGCGTGTCGGCATCGGGAAATCACGATAACCGTCTCGACAAGGCAATATGGAACGAGCAGTGGATGGGCTTTCCGCTTGACCAAAGCTACGAGGAAAACTCGAATGTGACATGGGCTGGCAAACTCAAGGGCAAGCTCTTGCTCGCACACGGTGAGCTAGATGAAAACGTTCCACCGCTGGCAACACGGCGACTCATTGCGGCATTGATAGAAGCTAATCGGGATCATGACTACATGATTATTCCGAACGCGGGGCATCTATTGTTTGAGTCTCCCTATTTTGTCCGCAAGCGCTGGGATTTCTTCGTCCGGCACTTGCTCGGTGTCGAACCTCCGCAGGACTACGCTATCAGCAGCATGGATGACTGAGGTGCTACTGCTAATCGCTGACGCCGAATAATAATCAGGTAAAATCATGAACAACAACTCGGTATTTAACGGGTGTATACCCGCGCTTATGACGCCGTGTAGTGCTGACGGCACACCAAATTTCAAGGCGCTGGTCAGCAAAGCGCAGGAATTGATCGAGCTTGGCATGAGCGCCGTTGTGTATTGCGGCTCGATGGGAGATTGGCCCTTACTCACTGACACACAACGCCAGGAAGGTGTGCGCCAGCTTATCGATGCCAAGGTACCGGTGATTGTTGGAACAGGCGCACAAAACTCGCGTCAGGCAGTCGCACATGCTGTACATGCGGCAGAATTCGGTGCGGCCGGGCTGATGGTAATACCTCGGGTTTTGTCTCGTGGCTCATCTCCCACAGCACAGCGTGCTCACTTCACGGAAATACTGTCAGCGGCCGGTGATCTGCCTGCAGTTATTTATAACAGCCCGCACTATGGCTTCGAGACTCGAGCCGATCTTTTCTTTGCACTACAAGCAGATTATCCGAACCTAGTCGGCTTCAAAGAATTTGGCGGTGCCGCAGCGCTTAGTTACGCCGCTGAGCACATCACGTCCGGCAACAGAAATCTCGCGTTGATGGTCGGCGTCGATACGCAGGTGTTTCACGGTTATGTCAATTGCAGCGCGACCGGAGCGTTTACCGGCGTAGGCAATGCATTGCCGCGCGAAATTCTGCGTTTGACAGAACTGTGCGAACAGGCGGCAGAAGGCGATATGGAAGCACGTCGGCTCGCGAGTGAACTGGACACGGCACTCAGCGTACTGGCGACTTTCGACGCAGGACCGGATCTGGTGCTCTACTATAAATATCTGATGGTGCTGGAAGGTAATGACGAGTATGTACATCACTTCAACTCCACGGATGCATTGAGCAGCAGCCAGCGTGCTTTTCTGCACGATCAATGGAAGCTGTTCAGAAACTGGTGGAGCAACTGGCCTGGCGCTAGCTCGAAGTGAACCCACAACTGCGTGTTATCGATTCGCACACCTGCGGTGAACCTACTCGCGTGGTCATTGAGGGTGGCCCCGATCTGGGGACCGGTTCACTTGCCGATCGCAAAAAAGTACTGGCTGAAGAATTTGATGATCTGCGCACGACACTAATGCTGGAGCCGCGCGGTTCCGACGCGTTGGTCGGTGCCCTGCTGTGCCCACCGAGTGATGCAAGCTGTGTAGCCGGTGTAATATTTTTCAACAATGTTGGCTATCTGAATATGTGTGGCCACGGCATCGTCGGGGTCGCGGTCACACTTGCGTACCTCGGTCAGATTAGCTCGGGCCAACACAAGATCGAAACACCGGTCGGTATCATCGAGGTTCAGCTTCGTGGCAAGAATGAGGTGCAGATTGAGAACGTCGCGAGCTTTTGTTATCAGCGCGATGTTTGTGTTGAGATCGATGGTCAGGGGCCAGTTGTCGGACAGGTTGCTTGGGGCGGCAACTGGTTCTTCCTGTCTGATAAGCTACCGGCGCCATTGACGCTGGAAAACGTGCCAGTCCTTACTGCGGCTGCGTTACAGATTAAGGGCGCATTGGCTTCTCAGGGCATTACAGGAGCCAATGGCGAAATGATCGATCATGTTGAATTCTTCGGGCCACCGCGGTCGGTCGATGCCAACAGCCGCAATTTCGTATTATGTCCTGGCGGTGCTTATGACCGCTCTCCCTGTGGCACCGGCACAAGCGCCAAACTGGCCTGCCTCGCAGTCGCAGGCCAACTTGAACCCGGTGAAACGTGGATTCAGGAGAGCATTATTGGTAGTCGCTTCAGTGCTCAGTACCGGATTGACGAGAGTCGTCAGATTATCCCGAGCATCACTGGTCATGCTTACATTTGCGGCGAGACAACGCTGATACAACAAACTGACGACCCATTCGTCAACGGCATCCATGCGTGACTCACGCGACAATGAATCCGTCGTAATTATTGGTGCCGGGATCATCGGTATTGCATGTGCACACTATCTTGCGCAAGCCGGGTTCAAGGTCACAGTTATCGATCGCGGCACGATCGCCGGTGCTTGCTCGTATGGTAATTGTGGTTATATCTGTCCCAGTCACATACTACCATTGACCGAGCCGGGGGCTATTCGAAACGTACTGCTGTCGTTGTTCAACCCAAACGCGGCATTTCGGGTCAAGCTACGCTGGAACGCGGCGCTTTGGACCTGGATATGGCAATTTGCAAAGCGTTGCAACCACCGCCAGATGATTGCGGCTGGAAGTCACTTGAAAGTCATCCTGGATTCGTCAATGACGGAATACCAGAAGCTCATTAGCGAGCAAGTGCTGGATTGTGAATGGCAGGACAGCGGCCTGTTGTACGTCTTACAAACGACTTCCGGGATGCGAAATTTCACCAGAACACAGCAGTTGTTGACAGAGCATTTCGGGGTCACGGCGCGCCGCCTCGAAGGTGAGGAACTCCCGGGCTTCGATCGCGCTATTAAGCCTGGTTTAGCCGGCGGCTTTTACTACGAAGGTGATGCTTACGTACGACCTGATCGTCTCAGCGCATCCTGGGTCCGGTACCTCGAAAGTATTGGCGTCACCTTTGCCGAAAATTGTGCAATGGAGTCGATCGAGAAGACTGCCATGCGCGTGTCATCTCTTCGGACTTCGAGTGGCACGATGCATGCCGATCATTTCGTGATTGCCGCAGGTGCATGGAGCACAAAGCTCGCTGGGTATTTCGGCTGCAACATTCCCATCGAACCAGGCAAAGGTTATTCGGTGACCATGCAGCGACCTCAGATATGCCCGCGTTACCCAATGCTATTACCCGAGCACCATGTAGGTGTGACACCGTTCGTTGACGGTTACCGACTAGGCTCAATGATGGAGTTCGTGGGATTTAATGCGTCGATTCCAGAGAAAAGAATCCAGCAGTTGCGGGACGCCGCAAAGCCCTACCTGGCTGACCCTCTTGGGGGCGGCAATCAAAACAGTTGGTTTGGGTGGCGGCCGATGACATGGGACAGTCTACCGATCATCGGCCGTGTGCCACGACTGGAAAACACCTACCTCGCGACCGGGCACAACATGCTCGGGATGAGTCTCGCAACAGCATCGGGCAAGCTGGTAGCAGAGATTCTACAAGGGATGACACCGCATATTGATGCGCGTCCATTTTCACCGGCACGGTTTTGAATCAGAGTGGCATCAACGTGCGATACAAGGAGACCATATGAACAGTTTTGACAACTTCATGAATGGAGAGTAGGTTGCTGCGACACAGAATATTTGGAATATCAATTCTTCCACAACGGATGACGTGATCGGCGAGTACGCGCAGGCTGATGCCGCACAGGCAAAAACGGCAATTGCAGCGGCATTAGCCTACGGAAACTGTGTTGTGTTCAAGCCGGCAAGTCTGGTACCAGGTAGCGCGTCTGCGTTGGCGGAAATTATCGCGCGTTCAGGATTACCCGATGGTGTGTTCAATATGGTGATGGGTTCAGGAAATACAGTCAGCAATGCCTTGCTAACCGATGAGGGGGTTCGCGCTGTTTCTCTTACAGGCTCGGTGCAGACTGGTGCCGGGGTAGCATCAGCATGCAGTCAACGTGGTGCCAAGTATCAGTTGGAATGGGCGGCAAGAACCCGTTAATCGTACTTGACGACGCAGATATCGAGGTCGCAGTTAGTTGTGCCGTAAACGGCGCTTATTTTTCAACTGGGCAACGATGCACTGCGTGATCACGCTTGATTGTCGAGTCCGCTGTTCATGCAGAATTTGTCTCCCGTCTGCAGCAAGCAGTCGACGCTCTCCAGGTCGGGGATGCAGTGAAGGATGGAACGCAGATCGGACCGGTGGTCGATACTGACCGGTGGAGAAATACTGCAGCGTGATACCGAGGGCTTTTACTTATCTCTCGCATTGTTTGTGGGTACGAACAATGCAATGCGCATTAATCAGGAGGAGATATTTGGCCCGGTTGCGACGGTCATAGAAGTGGCGGATGAGGATGAGGCAGTAGCGGTTGCAAACGATACGCTATTTGACCTGTCCGCAGGCATTTGCACCACGTCTCTGAAATCGGCACGTCGTTTCAAGCGCGACAGCCAGGCCGGCATGGTGATGGTCAACTTGCCAACCGTCGGTGTTGACTATCACGTGCCATTCGGTGGCAGCAATGGGTCAAGTTTTAGTTCACACGAACAAGGGCGTTACGCTACGGAGTTTTACACAACAGTAAAAACGGCCTATACGCTTCCGTGAGTTATCTCAAACGAAAATAAGGTATCGACAAGGTGCCGCCGTCGATGACCGGTTCCATTGTAACAATTAAGTGTCGAGCGGATTCTGAACCATCTCGGCCACACTGCGGAGACCGTTCATCCGGCACATTCGAGCCATCCGAGCCAAGCGCCGCCGCACGGCGATCGCCTCGTCTGACCGCTTCGTCCTGTTCTTAACCACCCGGCCCACCTTGCAAGGACGGGCAGAGCACGCCCCGAAGGGGTGAAGATCGCTCACAGACGATCTAAATCAATCTTGCCGGGCGCGCCATTTCCCTTTCCCCATCAGGGGCACTGTTGCGTCGTGTGTACCCGGAGTAGGGGAATAGTCGCTTGGTTTGCGCCGAGCCCGGCAGAATGCCATTCGCACCCTCGAGTTCAAAATGCTCGACTAGCTGCGCTCAATTACAAGAAGGCATATTTAAGGCCGAAGATCAGCG
>JAUHYO010000164.1 GCA_030426325.1 Gammaproteobacteria bacterium
ATCGAAACAAGTTTGCGACACATGAGATCATGGCCGCCGGTCATCCGCGTCTCGCCTTCGAGCTGGATACATTTTCCGAGCTCTGGCGGACAGCGGGTCGTCAACCGCATTACAAGCCTGATGCGGACTATGCCGAACGCAAGGGCAGTATCAATCATCCCTATACATGGGCCGCCGGCGTGATCCTTGAGAGCCGCAAGCGGATGCAACTGGTCGCTGGCGAGCGTTTTGTCGGCGACACACTGTTTCCCGAGCTTGCGCTCTACGATTGCCATGCCTGTCATCGTTCAATGAAGTCGGTGCAATGGCGTGCACTGCCGCGTCATGGCGGTGCCGGACCGGGCCAACCGTTCCTGCACGACGGCGCGCTGGTTATGGCCATGGTCCTGGCTCGGGTGTTGTCACCCGCCGATGCCGATGCGATCGAGGCCGGTCTCGCCAACCTGCACCGTGCGAGCAGCACGAACATCGCCGCAACACAGGCGGCGGCGCGGTCGCTGGATGCGGCGCTGGCCCGGTTGCAAAACACCGTGTCGCCGGCGCGCCTCGGTAATCGCGAACGGGCTTTATTGCGAGAAGTGCTGGCAACCGGTGCAGAAGGAAACTACCTCGACTACATCAGCGCGGAGCAGGCCTTCATGGCCGTCCAGATGCTGGTTATCGAAATTGGCGATCCGGTTCTGGAAGACCGGCTGGACCGCATTGCCGACACGCTGAACGACGACGAACGCTACCGCCCGTCCCGGTTTGCGGCTATGCTCGCCTCCCTTGATGAGCCCGAACAAGCCGATGAGCAATAATCCGAAAACATACGCGCTGGCGCTGCACGGCGGGGCGGGACCGGTCGCGGGCCGCAATTACGATGTTGTCGAAGCGCACCTTGAAAAGCTTGCGCGAGAATGCGAGACATTGCTCAGCGCGGGGCGAAGCGCGCTCGATGTTGTCGAGATCGCTGTTGCCGAACTCGAAGCGTGCGGACTCTACGTCGCTGGTCGAGGATCGGCAGCGAATACCGCCGGCTATGTCGAACTCGACGCGTCCATTATGGACGGAACGACTCGAATGGCCGGTGGCGTCGCAGCGATTCGGGACTTCGTTCATCCCGTCCGCGTCGCCCGCGGCGTCATGGAAAAAACATCCCACGTCCTGTTGGCCGGATCCGGTGCCGCGGCGTTCGCCCGCAGCCACGGATACGAGGAAGTCTCCGATCCGGAGAACTACTACACGGTGCCGGTCGGAGTCACAGCGGAAGAAATGCGAGACAGTCATGCACACGGCACCGTCGGCGCTGTTGCACTCGATCAGTCCGGGGCAATGGCCGCGGCCACATCGACCGGCGGCACATTCGGCAAACTCGAGGGTCGCGTCGGAGACACACCGCTGATCGGCCCCGGTACCTGGTGCGACGATCACGTTGCAATTTCATGCACCGGCACCGGCGAGCACATCATTCGCGCTGGCGGCGCTGTCTCGATCGCCTGCGCCTAGCGCAATGGCGTGCCACTCGACAAAGCAATCGGCGACATGCTCGATGAAGTCGCCCGTCTCGGCGGTGACGCGGGAATCATCGCCGTCGATCGCGATGGCAGGATCGAGACGCTGTACAACTCCGACGGCATGAAACGCGCCTCGGTCTCAACGCAACAATCGCTATTGGTAAAAACCTTTACCTAGATCGGGGTGACCGCCGCCCTGGTTTTAAATCGGGAGAGCTGTAGTGTCTCTAATATCCGAATTAAGGTGACAGTCACCCTAACCACATCTCCAAGATAAGGTGACAGTCACCTTATTTCGCTGAGACCGATATCGCTGACAGTGGTCAAGTACACTTCGGCCCAGGCTTCCGGCGATGAATACGCCGCCCGGTTTCAGATTCGAGGCGGTCTATAAACTCATTGCTCCCTGCCGGGCGCCCGGTTCTCGTTGTAGAACGTAGCGAGCCGATCAAATCCGAAGCCGAATATTCGTCCAGGAATACCGCCCAGTTGTCGATATCATCTATCAAACTGCAACTGTCGATCAGTGGATCCGTTCTGGTGCCCAAGTGTGCATGAACGCTTGACCATGGCCACAATTCCGCTCGTTCGCACAATCCAGCGCGAACTGGATTTAATTCAATGTATCTCATAGCAGCCAGAGTATGAGATTCGTCCATTACCGCGGAAAAAAAGCGTGCCTGCCACAAGTGCCCATACCAGCCATGTTCTGCATTGATGCGCTTCGCGTAACGCTGGTGTACTACCCCGAACAGCTTCGCCAATGCCTGTCGATCTGATGGCACCGCGATTACGTGTACGTGATTCGGCATCAGGCAATACGACCAGATCCTTACCCCGGCACTTTTGCGCAGATTCGCCAGAAGTTCAGTATACGCTTGATAGTCTGAGTGATCGAAGAACGTTCTCTGCTTTCGGATACCACGCTGCGTGACGTGATGCGGGTATCCGGGGACAACGAGTCGGGCAAATTTGGGCACTATTCGCTCATGCAGTCTGAATCATCCGACTACGAACAATGCCACGCTCTTGACGGTAGGAGCGCGAGTGTTCTTTGGTTATTCACACAGTTATGGTGACTGCCACCTTGTCTTATTCACGTAGTTATGGTGACTGCCACCATATTTTAAATCGGGAGAGCTGTGGTGTGTTTGATGTCCGACAGGACGATGCTGGACGTGACTTCCTGTATGCCGGGAAGCTGCGAGAGTTTTTCGAAAAAAAACTGCTCATAGGCTTTGATGTCCTCGGCAACAATGCGCAACAGGAAGTCCACATTGCCAAGCACGACATAGCAGTCCATGACCTCCGGGTATTCCTTTACGGCGTCGGCGAATTTTGACAAATTGCTGCGACCGTGCGAATTCAGCTTCACGTGCGCAAACACCATCGTCGTGAGTCCGACCTTTTCGCGATCGAGAATAACCGGGTGGTCGCGCATGACGCCTTCCTCTCGCATGCGCTGCATGCGTCGCCAGCAGGCGGATTGTGACAGGCCGATGCGTTCACCGATCGCAGACGCGTTAATTCCCGGTTCGCTTTGCAGCAAATTGAGGATTTTTCGGTCCGTATTATCGAGAGAAATAACGTGCATATTTTAGTCGATTTGATTCCTGTAATTGCATTGATTATGCGTGTTTTCGCAAATCAGTGAAAGGTTTTGCATGCTTTTTCCGCTTATTCCGGGATATATTAGTTCGCTATGCATTGCTCACAGGGGACCGGTATGGGCGTGTTTGACCACCACGAATTCGATGATCACGAATCGCTGCACTTTTTCAGCGACAAGGCCACTGGCTTGCAGGCAATCATCGCAATTCATTCCACGGCACTCGGCCCCGCTGCAGGCGGATGCCGGCGCTGGATGTATTCCAGCAACACGGATGCGCTGACCGACGCGCTGCGCTTGTCGCGTGGCATGACTTACAAAAACGCTGTCGCTGAATTGCCTTTTGGCGGCGGTAAAGCGGTGATACTCGCAAACAACGCCGCGCCCAAATCACCGGAACTGTTCTCGGCACTCGGCCGTGCCGTCGCATCGCTCGGCGGCCGATACATCACGGCAGAAGATGTCGGTGTGTCCGTAGAGGACATGCGTCACGTGCAGCAGCAAACCGAGTTCGTTTCCGGGTTGCCGCAAAGCGGCACAAATGCCGGCGGCGATCCGTCGCCGTGGACAGCGGTCGGTGTGTTCCTGGGCATTCAGGCGGCCGTCAAATCGCGTCTCAACCTGGACTCTTGCGAAGGACTCACAGTGGCCGTCCAGGGTGTCGGTCACGTCGGCGGACATCTTTGCCGACTGCTGCACGAAGCTGGCGCAAAACTGCTGGTTGCCGACGTCAATCGGGACAACCTGAAATCGGTTGGCGAAAAGACACCCGTGAAAGTCATCGCGCCCAGCGAAATTCTTTACGCGGACGCAGACGTCATCGCGCCCTGCGCGCTCGGCAATGTACTATCGTCGGCGACGATTTCAAGAATAAAGGCAAAGGTAATCGCCGGTGCCGCGAACAACCAGCTGTCCACCGAAGCCGACGGCGCGCGACTGACCGAGCGGGAAATTCTCTACGCACCGGACTACGTGATTAACGCCGGCGGTATTATCAGCGTTTCACACGAGTACCTCGGCAAGAGCTCCGAAGACCAGGTTCGAAACGATGTCGCGAAAATTCCGCAGCGCCTCGACCTGATATTTGCCGAAAGCAAAAAGACAGGGCGCCCGACCAACGAAGTTGCTGACAAGCTGGCGCGCCGCATCATTGCCGCCGGCAAGAAGTAGAGGCTATTTGATATGAGCAAAAAATCGCGACTGCACATTCCGCGACCCACGGCACGACCGGGTGACAAACCCGACTTCAGTTACCTCGAGCTTGCGCCGGCCGGGAGTGTCGATAAACCGGCTACGGATGCCCGGCCTCGCGATCTTGAACACCTCGCAGGCGGGCTGGTCCGGGTCCTGGACGACGATCACAAGGCCAAAGGTCCGTGGAACCCGAACTTCGATGCCAATCACTTGCAGATCGGGCTTCGCTGGATGCTTCTGAACCGCGTCTTCGACGAACGCATGTGGCAGATCCAGCGGCAAGGGCGAATCTCATTCTATATGCAGGCCACCGGCGAAGAAGCCGTTGCCATTGCACAAGCCATGGCATTGCGCCCGGGTGACATGTGCTTTCCGTCGTATCGCAGCCAGGGCCTTTACATGTATCGCGGCGTCAGCCTCGTCGACATGATGTGTCAGTGCCTGTCGAACACGCGTGACATGTGCCAGGGCCGGCAGCTTCCGATCATGTACCACAGCAAGAGTGGCAACGTCTTTTCGATATCCGGCAATCTTGGCACGCAGTACCCGCATGCCGTGGGCTGGGCGATGGCCTCGGCGATCAAGGGCGAGGATCACATCGCCGCAAGCTGGGTCGGCGACGGCAGCACCGCAGAGTCTGATTTTCATCATGCCCTGACGTTTGCCGCGGTTTACCAGGCGCCGGTCATTCTCAATGTCGTCAATAACCAATGGGCGATTTCAACTTTCCAGGGAACAGCCGGTGGCGAACGGCGGCCATTTGCGGCACGCGGACTGGGCCTTGGTATTCCCGGCATCCGCGTGGACGGCAATGATCTGCTGGCAGTTTACTCGGTGACCTTGTGGGCGGCCGAACGCGCACGTCGCGGCGGCGGGCCGACCTTGATTGAACTGGTCACCTACCGTGGCGGCGCCCACTCGACCAGTGACGACCCGTCGAAGTACCGGCCGAAAGACGAATGGGCTGCGTTTCCGCTCGGCGATCCTATCGAGCGTCTCAAACAGCACATGATTGCTGAGGGGCATTGGTCCGATGCAAAACACGAAAGCCTGATCGACGAATTGAAAAGCGAAGTTACAACCGCCTGGAAAGAAGCCCAGAAGTACGGAACCATGACTGAGGGTCCGTGGCTCGACCCCGGCACCATGTTCGAAGATGTTTACGCCGAGATGCCCCGCAACCTCGAGTCGCAACGTCGCCGGATGTACGAAATCGAGAGGGGCGACTAATGGCGCGCATGAATATGATTGAAGCCATCCGCTCTGCGCACGATGTGATGATGGACAGGGACCCGAGTGTCATCGTGCTCGGCGAAGACGTAGGCTACTTCGGCGGCGTCTTTCGATGCACCGACGGACTGCAAAGAAAATTTGGCGAGCACCGGGTTATCGACGCGCCGATCTCTGAAGGTGGCATCATCGGTGCCGCAATCGGCATGGGCGTGAACGGATTGCGCCCAATCGCGGAAATTCAATTCGCCGACTACATCTATCCGGGATTCGACCAGATCGTCAGCGAACTGGCTCGCCTGCGCTATCGCTCAAGCGGCGAGTTTTTCTCGCCAGTCACGATTCGAACGCCGTGCGGCGGCGGTATCCGCGGTGGCCAGACGCATTCGCAGTCGCCGGAAGGCATCTTCACGCATGTCACGGGTATCAAGACGGTGATGCCGTCAAATCCTTACGATGCCAAAGGCCTGCTGATCAGCGCCATCGAATCGGATGACCCGGTAGTATTTTTTGAACCGAAACGAATCTACAACGGCCCGTTCGACGGAGACCCGGAAAAGCCCGCAGTGTCCTGGGGATCACACCCGAAAGGTGAAGTTCCGGAAGGCTATTACACGGTGCCGATGGGTCAGGCTGACATTGCACAGGCCGGTGAGGAACTGACAATCATTACCTACGGTACGCTGGTGCATGTTGCCATCGCAGCGGCAAAAGCGACCGGCGTCGACTGCGAGGTGATCGACGTAAGAACCCTGGCGCCACTGGATGTGCAGACACTGGCTGAATCCGTACGCAAAACGGGCCGCTGCATGGTGGCCCACGAAGCGACACGCTTCGGTGGATTTGGAGCCGAACTGGTCGCGTCCGTGCAAAAAGAATGCTTTTATCACCTGGAAGCACCGATCGGCCGCGTCGCTGGCTGGGATACACCCTACCCGCACGCGTTCGAGTGGCAGTATTTCCCTGGACTGAAACGCATGTCGGCAGGCATCCGTTCAGTGATGGAGGCGGGATGAGCGAACACATTTTCAAGTTGCCGGACCTCGGTGAAGGTACGGTCGAGTCCGAGATCGGAGAGTGGTTTATCAAGGTTGGCGACGTCGTCGAGGAAGAAGCGGTCGTCTGCACGATGATGACGGATAAGGCGGCTGTCGAACTTGCATCCCCGGTCAGTGGAACCGTGATCAAACTCGCCGGCGAACCGGGCGATATCGTGGCCGTTGGCTCTGCGCTGGTTGTTTTTGAAACAGACGGCGCGGCGGCAAAAGCAACGCCCGCCGAATCCAGCGCGGCCGACGACGAGCCGGTTGCAGCCACAGCGCAAACAGCGCCAGCAAAAAAACCCGCGCCGGTGGCGACCGACGAGCAAAACGGAAGAGTCATTACATCCCCGGCCATTCGCCGTCGCGCCAAAGAAGCCGGAATCGATTTGCACGAGGTGCCGGGAACCGGGCCAGGCGGTCGCATCCAGCGAAAGGATTTCGATAATTACCTGAAAGCGCGCGCCAGCGGCATCAGCCTGGCGGCTGCGGCTGGGCCGTCTACGGCCGTTACTGAGATCAAGGTCATCGGGCTCCGGCGCATGATTGCCGAACGCATGACTCGATCGAAACAGGAGATCCCGCATTTCGCGTATGTCGAGGAGATCGACATCACCGAACTTGAAGCGCTGCGCAAGCACCTGAACAGCCGCAAGACCGACTCGAGCGAGCGGCTGACCTTATTGCCGTTCCTGGGGCTAGCGCTGATTCGTGCA
>JAUHYO010000165.1 GCA_030426325.1 Gammaproteobacteria bacterium
CCCGGGTGGAGGCCTATCTTGAATCGGCCCGTCCGGAATTCATTCTGATGCAGTGTGGGGCGGACAGCCTGGCGGGAGACCCGATTACGCACCTCCGCTGGACCGAGGAAGCGCACGCCCACGCAGCAGGTGCCCTTTGCCGGCTCGCCGACAAATACTGCGAAGGTCGTATCATCGGGACCGGTGGTGGCGGCTACAACCGGCAGAACCTCGCCCGGGCCTGGACCCGCGTCGTGCAATCCTTCGTGGAAACCCGCTAGCTCCACAGGTAATATCGCCGTCTTTTCTGCCCATCCGCGGAGTTTCCATGTTTGACACAACCACGACGCTCGAGTCGTACGACCCAGACGTAGCCAAAGCCATTGCCCTAGAAAGCCAGCGACAGGAAGAGCACATCGAACTGATCGCCTCGGAAAACTACACCAGTCCTCGCGTCATGGCGGCGCAGGGCACCAAGTTGACCAACAAGTACGCCGAAGGCTATCCGGGAAAGCGCTATTACGGCGGTTGTGAATTCGTGGACGACGTTGAAGCGCTGGCGATCCAGCGGGCGAAACAATTGTTCGGCGCCGACTATGCCAACGTACAGCCGCACTCAGGCTCGCAGGCCAATGCGGCCGTCTATCATGCGCTGGTGAATCCGGGCGATACGATCCTGGGCATGAGCCTCAGCGACGGCGGTCACCTGACTCACGGCTCGAAAGTGAATTTCTCCGGCAAGTTATTCAATGCGGTCCAGTACGGCATCGACAGCAAAACAGGACTGATCGACTACGACAACGTCCAGGAACTGGCGAACGAGCACCGGCCGAAAATGATCGTCGCGGGATTTTCAGCTTACTCACAGATCGTGGACTGGGCACGGTTTCGGCAGATCGCCGATAGCGTCGGTGCTTACCTGTTCGTTGACATGGCACACGTTGCGGGCCTGGTTGCGACCGGGCATTACCCGAGTCCTGTGCCTTACGCGGATGTTTGTACGACGACGACTCACAAGACGCTTCGTGGACCCCGTGGCGGCCTGATTGTCGCTCGCGCCAATGACGAGCTGACGAAGAAATTCAATTCGCTGGTGTTCCCGGGAACCCAGGGCGGTCCGCTGATGCACGTGATCGCGGCGAAGGCCGTGGCGCTTAAAGAGGCACTAGAACCGGAGTTCAAGGACTACCAGGCCAAGGTTTGCGAGAATGCGAAAGTCATGGCATCGGTTCTTGCCGAACGCGGCTACCCAATCGTCTCCGGCGGCACGGAAAACCACCTGATGCTGGTGAGCCTGATTGATCGCGGTATAACCGGCAAAGCTGCTGACGCGTCGCTCGGCCGAGCGTATATAACGGTCAACAAGAACTCGGTACCCAATGACCCGCAATCGCCTTTCGTCACGAGTGGCCTCCGCCTCGGTACGCCGGCGATTACAACGCGCGGCTTCGGGGTCGATGAGACGCGGCAGCTCACGGGCTGGATTGCGGATATACTCGATGATGTTGATAACGAGGAAATCATCGACCGCGTCCGCGGCCAGGTCCTGGAGCTCTGCAAGCGGTTCCCGGTATACGGCTAGAGGGCCGGCCGGCCAACACCCATGCATTGTCCGTTCTGCGCCAACGAAGAAACCAAGGTCATCGATTCGCGCCTTGCGGGCGACGGACGGCAAATTCGCAGGCGGCGACAATGCCTGGCCTGCAACGAACGCTTCACGACATTTGAGACGGCCGAGCTGGTCATGCCTCGCCTGATCAAGACCGACAACAGCCGCCAGCCTTTCGATGAGGCGAAGCTTCGCTACAGCATGATCCGGGCGCTGGAGAAAAGGCCGGTGCCCAGCGACGAGCTGGAGCAGGCCATCGGCCGGCTGATCCACAAGTTGAGGACGATGGGCGAACGCGAAGTGCCCTCCCGGCTGGTTGGCGAACTGGTCATGGAAGAGCTTCACGAGCTCGATGAGGTCGCGTACGTCCGGTTCGCCTCGGTGTACCGCCGATTCCAGGACATTACCGAGTTCGAAGACGAGATCAAGCGCCTGCAGAAAATCTCGGAGACGGCCGCAAGTCGCGAACAAATGTCTCTATTGCCCGAGTTGCTGGGTAAGAAAGACAAGGACTAGTGCCGATGTCCACGTTCACTGAGAAGGATTGCGCATACATGGCGCGCGCGCTGCGGCTTGCCGAACGCGGCCGCTTTAGCGCCCATCCGAACCCCGTCGTGGGCTGCGTGCTGGTTAGGGACGACGCGATTGTTGGTGAAGGCTGGCATCAGCAGACAGGCGCTGCGCATGCCGAGGTCAACGCGTTGCAATCAGCGGGTGGTGAGGCGGCTGGATCTACGGCGTATGTCACGCTTGAGCCTTGTGCACATCACGGCAAGACACCGCCGTGCGCCGACGCACTGGTGGATGCCCGCGTCGCCAGGGTCGTAATTGCAATGGTGGACCCGAATCCCCTGGTCGCCGGGAAAGGTATTGCCCGGCTGAAAGATGCCGGGATCATTGTGGAACAGGGCCTGATGGCGGACGTCGCTGCAAGTCTCAATCGGGGCTTCCTGACGCGCGTCACCAGCGGCCGACCTTTCGTTCGGGTGAAGGTCGCCTGCAGCATTGACGGTGCCATCGCGATGGCCAATGGCGAGAGTCAGTGGATCACCGGTCCCGAGGCGAGAAACGATGTTCAGCGCTTGAGGGCGCGATCAGGAGCAGTCATGACCGGCATCGGAACGGTCCTAGCCGACGATCCGTCACTGAACGTGCGGGACAAGCGCTTCGAAGCGGGCGGACTGCACCCGCTGCGGGTCGTGCTGGATAGCGGATTGCGAATGCCGCAGTCGGCCCGGATGTTGTCCCTGCCGGGACAAACACTGATTTGTTGCGTCAGCAAACGCGCGCGCGGGGATTTAGGGTCTTCAAACGTCGAAGTCCTGTCCTTTGCCGAACGCGATGGTCGTGTTGACGTCGAAGCGGTGCTCGGGGAACTCGCGACTCGCGGTGTGAATGAGCTGCTGGTCGAGGCCGGGCCCGAGTTGCTTGGCACTCTGCTGGATCGTCAGCTGCTCGATGAGCTGGTGGTTTACCAGGCGCCGCAGATTCTGGGCAGCGAAACGCGGGGATTGGCCAAAACCCCGGCCTGGACCACGCTCGCCGATCGTCGTGAGCTACAATTCACCGATGTGCGTCGTATTGGGCGCGACCTGCGGCTGACCGCAACGCTGACAACGCAGAACTGAGGCAAAAGATGTTTACCGGAATTATCAAGGCGAAAGGCACGATCGGGGCGATGACGCGACAAGGCGGCGACGTGCGCATGACGGTCAATTCGCCGGATCTCCCCTGGAATGACTTCGAGCTGGGTGAGAGCATTGCCGTTAACGGCGTTTGCCTGACTGCCGTCGGTTATCACGCCAATGGTTTCGATTCCGATGTGTCTGTCGAAACCCTGAACGTCACAGCACTCAGGCAGCTTAAAACCGGGTCGCGCGTCAATCTTGAGCCGGCGCTCAGCCTTGGCGAACGCCTGGGCGGTCACCTGGTCAGTGGCCATGTGGATTGCGTCGGCGAGGTGAAGTCTCGGTCGGCGGACGCGCGCTCGATACGCCTCGCCATAGAAATTCCCAATGAATACTCGCGTTATGTCGCGAAGAAGGGATCTGTTTGCGTCGATGGTGTCAGCCTTACCATCAACGAAGTATCGGGAAATCGATTCGAACTGAATATCATTCCCCACACGGCGACGGTCACTACGATCGACGACTATGCCGTGGGTACCAAAGTTAATGTCGAGGTGGATTTGCTGGCGCGCTACCTCGAACGGCTCATCAGCAAAGACGGCGACGGCATCTCACTCGAACTACTAAAGGCTCACGGTTATGCCTGACAACACCACGATACATCCAAGCGCGTTGAACAATCCTTTTGCGAGCATCGAAGAAATTATTGCCGATATCAAAGCGGGCAAAATGGTTGTAATGGTCGACGACGAAAATCGTGAAAACGAAGGCGACCTAATCATGGCGGCGGAGAAAGTCCGCCCGGAAGATATCAACTTCATGGCAACCCACGGCAGGGGCCTGGTCTGTCTGACGCTGTCACGCGAACGTTGCAAACAATTGCGTTTGCCACTCATGGTCCGCGAGACCGACCAGCACTACGCCACAAACTTCACGATTTCGATCGAGGCCGCCGAAGGCATTACGACCGGTATCTCGGCCCATGATCGAGCGCGAACAATCCAGGCTGCGGTCGCACCTGGAGCCAAACCGGAGCACCTGAGCCAGCCGGGCCATATCTTTCCTGTAATGGCCCAACCCGGCGGCGTGTTGACCCGCGCGGGCCACACGGAAGCGGGCTGCGATCTGGCGCGACTCGCGGGCCTGGAGCCGGCGACTGCAATTGTCGAAATCCTGAAGGAAGACGGCAGCATGGCTCGCCGCCCGGACCTCGAAATATTCGCCAAACAGCATGGCATCAAGATCGGCACCATCGCCGATCTGATTCGCTACCGGCTGGACACGGAACGAAACGTCGAGCGCATCGCGCAAAAAACAGTGATGACCGAGCACGGCGAGTTCGATTTGTATTGTTATGACGATCATGTGAATCGTGCTGTACACGTTGCCCTGGTCAAGGGTGATCTCGGGACTATCGAATCGCCACTGGTGCGTGTGCACCTGCAGGATACGCTGGGAGACGTTGTTGGCGTTGAAAGCCCATCGCTCGGGTGGCCACTCAGCAGTGCCATCGAGCGTATTGCTGAAGAAGGCGTTGGCGTCATCGTTCTGTTGCGTGACCAGGAAACATCGCGCAATTTTATGGATGCCGTCGAATCGCTCGGCGCGCCGCACGATGAACTGGAGGAACGGCGCACCGGCGATGAAGTGTTGCGCACCTACGGTGTTGGCGCACAAATACTTCGTGACCTCGGCCTGAGCAAAATCCGTGTATTATCGGCGCCTAAGCACATGTATGCGATTTCCGGATTCGATCTCGAAATCACCGGATACGTCTCAGAGTAAGAGTCACGATGGACAAAATTAAGACGACACAAGGCGATGTCATGGTTCGCGACGGGCGATTTGCCATTGTCGCATCGCGCTTCAATGAGTTTATTGTCGAATCGCTGATCAAGGGCTCGTTGCATTGTCTGCGACAGCACGGCGCAAGCGATGGCAACATCGAAATATTTCGTGTCCCCGGTGCGTTTGAAATGCCCGTTGCTGTGGACAAAGTTGCGGCGACGCGGCGGTTTGACGGTCTGATCGCTCTAGGCGCCGTCATTCGCGGCGGTACGCCACATTTTGACTACGTTGCCGGTGAATGCGTCAAGGGTGTTACAGCAGCGTCCGTGAAGCACGGAATCCCGGTCGGCAATGGAGTCTTGACAGTCGACACGATCGAGCAGGCGATAGAACGTGCCGGCACGAAGGCGGGAAACAAGGGCGAAGAAGCGACACTGGCCGTCATCGAGATGGTCAATCTGTTGCGCCGCATCGACTAAAGCCATAAGGACCTCACGATGAGCAAGGCCAGTTCAAAAGGAGCGGGCGCCCGGACGCGCGCACGCGAACTGATGGTGCAGGCGCTCTACCAGAAACAGATCGCCGGGCATTCGACGGCGGAGTTGGTGGCACAATTTCAGGAACAGGCGGCTTACCAGCGAGTCGACAAGGAATATTTTGACGAACAGTTTCCGGCGATCAGCAATTCGCAGAATGCGCTCGAGGAAAGAATTGCCGGCCTGATCGACAGGCCTCTTGAGCAGCTGGATCCTGTTGAGTTGGCTATCTTGCTGATTGGCACCCACGAACTTGAGTCCCGCATCGATATCCCCTACCGGGTTGTGATTAACGAAAGCGTCAATCTGGCCAAACGCTTTGCGTCGATTGACGGACACAAGTACATCAATGCCTGCCTCGACGTTGCAGCGAAATCGCTGCGGGAAATCGAGGTTCAGGCGCGAAGCTAGGGCCGGTAACAGCGTGGACGAGTTCGAGCTCATCGACCGCTTTTTCGATCGAAAAGAAAAGTCCGCTGGCGTCAAACTTGGCATCGGCGACGATGGTGCAGTGCTGGAGCCGTCTCCGGGTTTCGACCAGGTGCAGGTCGTTGACACAATGATCGCGGGTGTCCATTTCCCGCCGGATACGAACCCCGCCGACATCGCCTTCCGAGCAGTCGCTGTCAATCTTTCCGATATTGCGGCGATGGGCGCGCGCCCGCGATGGATGACCCTGGCGTTGACGCTGAACAACAACAGCGAACAATGGCTGCAATCCTTCGCAGCGGGCCTGTATGAAGCCGCCGATCCACACAAGCTCGCGCTTGTCGGCGGCGACACCACCCGCGCCGACAAAGTTACGGTGACAGTCACCATAACGGGTGAGGTCGAACGCGATGCTGCATTGCTGCGCAGTGGCGCCAGGGTGGGCGACACCATTTATGTGACCGGCACGGTTGGCGATGCGGCCGCAGGTCTGGCACTGCTGCAGGGCAGTGCGCATGATGCGTTTCTTGTTTCGCGCTTTTTGAGGCCGCCCGCCCGCATCGCAACTGGCCGAGCGCTCGTTGGCAAGGCGCATGCGGCTATAGATTTATCGGATGGCCTGGCCGGCGATTTGAAAAAAATGCTGACCGCGAGCGGCGTCGGTGCGCGCGTCGAGATTGAAAAGTTACCGTTGTCGAAAGCAATTTGCGAACAGTTCGATGATGAAGAACGAAAGCACCTGGCATTGACCGGCGGTGACGACTACGAACTGTGTTTCACGGCCTTGCCGGATGCTGTTGCCGATGTGCCGGGCATCACTGCGATCGGCGAGGTGTGTGATTCGAGCAATCTCCGGTTCTATTTGCACGGCGACATTGTGACTGTCGACGACAGCGGTTACCGCCACTTCCAATGAGTAAAGTGCCTGACAATCTGGCCCGGCAGGTGATGCGCGATCCTGTGCATATCCTCGCATTCGGGTTTGGCACCGGCCTCGCGCCGTTTGCGCCGGGCACCTTTGGTTCCCTGCCGGGCGTACTGCTTTTCTGGCTGACCCTGCCACTCGGGCTTTATGTTCAATTGGCAGTCGGACTTGTGGTCGTACTGGCGGGTGTCTACATCTGCGGCGAAAGCGCCAGGCGCATTGGCGTGCACGATCATGGCGGCATTGTCTGGGACGAGATTGCCGGCATGTATTTGACGCTGTTTTTCGCGCCTTTTTCGGTGGCCGGATGGGTGCTCGCATTCGTGCTTTTTCGGGTGATGGATATTGTCAAACCCTGGCCGATTAGAGACCTGGATCA
>JAUHYO010000166.1 GCA_030426325.1 Gammaproteobacteria bacterium
GAAAAGATCCGAAAATTTGACCCCCAGTTCCTGGTTTTGTCGCTCGGCCTGGACACGGCCAGAGGCGATCCCACCGGCTCCTTTTCTTTGGTCGCGAAAGACTTCCGGGAAAACGGTCACATGATCGGTGCATTGCAATTGCCAACACTGGTCGTTCAGGAAGGCGGCTACAAGACGCAGACATTGGGCGTCAACGCACGCCACTTTTTTTCCGGGCTTTGGAGCGGCCTCGCGCTGCGATCGCCGTCGGCGAAGAAGCAATGACGCAGTGGCGTTCTGAAGTTGGTGCGTCAGACAGGGACGCCGTTGGCAAGCTCGTTAAAGAGACCGGCTTTTTTTCACCGGACGAGCAAGACATTGCGGTTGAGCTTGTCGAGGAACGGCTTGTTCGCGGTGCGGAGTGCGGGTACGAGTTCCTGTTCGCCGATGATCCGGAACAGGATGGCCAGTTGCTGGGTTACACCTGCTTCGGACCGATACCCGCAACGCAATCCAGCTTTGACCTGTACTGGATCGCGGTTTCGCCGAAGATGCAACGCCTGGGAATCGGCGCCCGCCTGATCACCGAAACCGAACGCCTAGCGCGGCAGATGGGCGCGGTCCGCCTGTTCGTCGATACCGCCGGTCGACCGGAGTACGCGCCAACCCGTGCTTTCTACGAACGCATGGGCTATCGCCTCGAGGCTAACCTCACCGACTTTTACACACCCGGCGATGCCAAGATTATTTACGCGAAGACACTGATTACCTAGCGGCTGACCACTGACGCCCTCGCCTGCCAGCGAAGAAGGCCGTAGACCAGCAGGCCGGAGACAATGACTCCCAAGCCGAACAATCCTTCAACCGGGCGATTCATCAGCACATACCACAGGGTCCAACCCATCACCGCGAGGTAAATCAGCGGCGGGACCGGGTAGAGAAATGTTCGGTACGGACGATTCAATCCCGGTTGTCGCCAGCGCAAAACAAATACGGCGAATACCGTGACAAAACTGTTCAGCGCCAGTGTAAATCCGGCAAACAGAAGCACGGATTCGAAGCTAGAGGTCAGGATGAAGACAATCGCGAGACCCGATTGTATGTAAACCGCAGTACTCGGGATGCCGTCCTTGTTAATGCGGGCAGAGAGTCGCATCGCCCTGAAGTCCTGTCCCATTACCTGCAAAACGCGCGGCCCCGCCATCAGCATGGCGCTGACCGTCGAAATCAGCAGCATCGCCAGCACAAGACCGGCCACCCGCCCGCCGGCCTCCCCGAACGCAGCCTTTGCCGCAATCAAACCGACCTCAACTTGTCCGCGCAGTTCGGCAACCGGCGCGGCGTATAGGAAGACGAAGTTCAGCGCAACGTACAACAACGCAACCACCAGCGTTCCAGTCAGCAGAATACCCGGCAATGATCGTTGCGGGTTTTCGAGCTCACTGCTGAGATAGGTGGCGGCATTCCAGCCTGTGTAGGCGTAGCTGACGTAGATTAGCGAGACGGCAAACGCGCTGCTGGTAAACAGGTCGCGATCACCCGCGGATGGCTGGAAGCTGACTGGCATAGGCGTATCGATCAGTAGAACAGCCAACAGGCAAAAGCCGATGATGACAGCAACTTTCAGGGCAGTGAAGACGACCTGCACGCCACCACTGTTGCGACGCCTGCCGGCATGCACAACCGTCAGAACAGCAACCAGCGCGATGGCCAGAGCACGTTCTGCAGCGGCAGACGGTGAGACCTCAAAGATTGACGTTGTGTACGCGGCGAACGTCATCGCCGCCAGTGCGGATGGCCCGGCGAAACCAATGGTGACGGATGTCCAGCCCGCAACGAATCCAACGGCCGGATGATAGATCTCGGACAGAAAATTGTATTCGCCACCGGACCGCGGGAAGGCGGCACCGAGTTCCGCATAGGTCATCGCACCGCATACGGCGATCAGCCCGCCGATGGCCCAGAGTGACAGGATAACGAAGCCCGAATCAATATCGAGCAGCTGGAATCCCAGGCTCGTGAACACGCCGGTGCCAACCATGTTGGCGATGACGATCGCGGTGACCGTCGGAAAGCGGAATTTGTCAGTGGACATGAGCTACGCGCATGTCCGCCAGTCTAACGAACGCGCACTCCGGCGACTAGCATCAAGCTCGCGAGCAAGAACCACTCGAATGCACCCCCACCGCCCGAACCTTCTTTCCATTGCACGTCGGCAACGCCGGGATTCTCTTTCACGCGATCGCGGAAGCCATCGAGTTCAACCGACAGATTCTGGGTCATGGAGCCCATCGCCGCTGCGAAACTCGCATCCCGGGTCTTGCGAATGACTTCGCCACTTTCAACCAGCGTCGACCGGTCGGACATTTTGTCGAGCCCCGGCGCACGAAATAGCAGCCGTGCCGTCTTGACGTCAAACACCGCGGTATCGACGAAGGTTTGAACCTCGTTCGAGGTCGCTTTGATCACATAGGAGCCAACGATCGTCCAATACAGAAACGATGTCGGATTATCATCACTAACGGCAACCTGGTCGTAAGAGACCAGCGCCATCACGTCGACACCGTACAATCGTGCAACCTGCTGCATGCCGCCGACGCCCTTACTGGATCGCAGGTAGGTGTCGGGAATGACCTCAATGTGTTCGATGAAGTTACGATTTACGAACTCGGCTTTGACCTTCTCCAAAAGATCAATCTTGGTGGTCTCGGAAATCGCGCGGTTGCCGCCCTGGCCGGGGACAAACGCGATACCGACTCGCAAGGGGAGCACCAGGGACGGGATCGTATCCTGCACGTCCGGGGGTATTTCCCCCGCCGGATAAAGATAGTCGACCAGGCTGCTGGACACGCCACTGCGGGTTTCGCCGCCCAGGTTCCAAATGGACGAACAGCCAGCAAGCAAAAGGACGATCGAACTCCCCAATAAGGGTTTCAGGCAGTTCATTTTGGCGCACTCCTCAGTACGAGCGAATCGCTCGATTTTATGGCCGCGAATATAGGCTTTCTATTGGCGAATACAAGAGGATTTGAATGCAGGAAGTTGGTAGCGGACTGGGTGGGATGGGCGCTTCGCGCCGCCGGATGCGGCGTTGCCGCTGCCCGGCTCGACCAGGGGTCGAAAGCCCAAACCTCACTCGGCAAAAATGCAAAACGCCCCGGAAGGGGCGTTTCGCATTTTGGCGGAGAGGGTGGGATTCGAACCCACGGTACGGGAGACCGTACACCTGATTTCGAATCAGGCCCATTCGACCACTCTGGCACCTCTCCATGTTCTCTTTGTTCGCACAGGCGTCTTGCAGACGCCAGTACACCTGATTTGATTCGTCGCTTCGCTCCTCACCCTTTGGGCGCACTGCGTGCGTCCTAAACGGCAGAGCCGTTTAGTCGAATCAGGCCCATTAACGGCGGGCAACCTGCCCGCCGCCCTTCGGGCCGCTTCGCGGTTCAAAATCGCTCCCGGCGATTTTGTCGACCACTCTGGCACCTCTCCGGGGTCTGGGGCTGGGATAGTGAGAAGCAAAGTGTGCCTTGTCAAGGGTCCCAAGGGGGCTTTCCGGTGTCATAATTGGCTGACGGAACGGAGACCCGCGTTTGCGCCTGATATCCATCGTCACAATTGCCGCCCTCGTCGGTACCTGTTCAAGCCCGCCTCCAATTCTGGACCAGGTGCTGGAAACGGGAGAGCTTCGCGTGGTTACGCGCGACAGTCCGACGGCTTACCGGGTCGGCCCCAACGGGCCGTCAGGGCCGGAGTTCGACCTGGTGCAGGCCTTCGCTGACGACCTCGGTGTGGCGCTGGCCATTGAACCAGTCGCCAGCGTGTCCGAAATTCTGCCCAAAATTTTGTCCGGCGAGGCGCACATGGCTGCCGCTGGCCTGTCTATTACGGACTCCCGCCAGAAATACCTCAACTTCGGGCATCCCTACGAGTCCGTGGACGTCCACCTGATTTACAAGCTGGGCACCGGCAAGCCTCGATCGCTCGAGGATATCGTCGGACAATCCATTGAGGTCATGGCCGGAAGCAGCCATGTCGAACTCTTGGAGTCTTTGAAGGAAAGTTACCCGGACCTGACCTGGACCGAGAATGCGGACATCGAAGTTGCGGAACTTCTGGCCAAGGTGGCACAGGGCGACATCGATCTGACCATCGCCGACACACCCGACTTTGATATCCAGCGCCATTTCTACCCGGATTTGCGCATCGCGCTGGATCTCGATCTCGGCGACCCCATTGCCTGGGGATTCCCAAAAGACAGCGCGGATTCGCTGCTCGCGCGAGCCGACGAATTCCTGATTCGCGCGGGTCGAGTCGGGCTGCTGGCGCAGGTTCACGACCGCTACTACGGCTACACCAAGAAATTCGACTACGTCGGAACGCGCAATTTCATACGCCACTACAAGAGCCGCCTGCCCCGCTACCGCGAAATGTTCGAGGAAGCCGGCGCCGAATGGGGGGTCGACTGGCGCCTGCTTGCCGCTATCGGCTACCAGGAATCGCACTGGCGCTCGCAGGCGGTATCGCCCACCGGCGTCCGCGGCATCATGATGCTCACCCGCGATACGGCCGATTATTTAGGTCTGGACGATCGCCGTGACCCGCTGACCAGCATCACAGGCGGCGCCGAGTATTTTGCCCGGCAAACGGAGCGTGTGGCAGACACGGTGGCCGAGCCGGACCGAACCTGGATGGCCCTGGCTGCCTACAATGTCGGCTTCAATCACATTAAGGACGCGCGCATGATCGTGGAGTGGCAAGGCGGCGATCCGGACAAGTGGATCGATATCAGCGAAGCATTGCCATTGCTGTCGCAACGCAAATGGTATTCACGCGTGCCCTTCGGTTACGCGCGCGGCTGGGAGCCGGTGTTGTACGTCAATAATATCCGGGCTTACTACAATATTCTGAAATGGCTGACGGCGAATGAAGACCCGTTCGCCGACGACATCGATATCGAAACCGAAATCGCGAGCACTGACACCTAACGCCTTGACCGGAAGAACGCCTGCAGCAATGCCGTTGCCGCATCAGCCAGCACACCACCATTGACTTCATAGTGATGATTCAACGCACGCGACGTTGAGAGGTCTTCAACGCTGCCGAGCGCTCCGGCCTTCTTGTCGTATGCGCCGAACACCACCCGACCAACGCGTGCCTGGGATAATGCCCCGGCACACATGACACAGGGTTCCAGGGTCACGTACAGCGTCGAGCCAGGCAGGCGATAATTTTCCCGTGCTTGTGCGGCCATACGAAGGACGGCAATTTCTGCGTGCCCGCTGGGATCCTTGTGCGCTATTGAGCAATTGTGTGCGCGGGCCACAATTGCGCCATTCTCGACAATTACGGCGCCGACCGGAACCTCACCCTCAGCCATGGCGACTTTCGCTTCGGCCAGCGCTGCGCGCATGTAGTCAATGTCTGCCTGTGGCCACTGCGCATCCATCATGATCCTCACGCGTCGTCAGACGCTGATGTATTGAACATCGCCGAAGCCTCGATCGTTCAACTCCGCGACGATTTCATCCCGGTAATTCGGGTTCATAATGATTACCAGTGCGTCTTGACTTGCACTGCTGCAAAAGTCTTCAACATTCAGGATCGGCAAGTGCACGGATGGCATGAAGCGCCCCGCTTTCTTCGGGTTTATATCGATCGCCGCCACAATGCGGCCGAACGCCGTCGGATGCATGCGCTTCATGTGATGACAAAACATGACGCCCTTGGTCGCCGCACCCCATACATAGACCTGCTTGCCATCGCTTTGCTTCAGAATGTCTTCAATGACGGACGAAAATGCCGGAAACGTTTCGTCAAAGGTCACAGGCGTCCAGTTTTGCGGCTCATCATGGGCGCGACCATAGGCCGAAAAATCGCCCGCTTCGAATCGGCCAATCACAAACTGATATTGATCGCCGAATAACAGACCATGTTGCTCAACCGATTTAAACAGCGATGCGAGCGAGCGTGGCGTGAAGTAATTGACGTGCTCGTAGGTGATATCGAAGAACGTCTGGTTTTTCTCAATCCACGCGAAATCCGGCACTTCGATGTAAATCTCAGCGCCTGCAAAAACGTCTGACAGGAGAGTTAAGAATGAATGTGGACGCTGGATATGCTCGAGAACATGCCTCAGCACCACAATATCCGCGTCCAGTCTGTCGTCTGCCGTTAGGAAGCGTTTTTCAATGCAAGGGTTACGGCCTTCGTACGCCCCGTCGTAACCGCGAACTTTGAAGTGGCCGTCGGACTGAAGCAGCTCGACGAATTCGCCTTTGCCGCATCCCACCTCAACCAACGCAGTACCCGCTGGATAGCGCGCCTTTAACAGGTCCCTCACCTGCTTCATATGCTCTGCAAACAACGATGAGACGGCCTGGTTGTTCTGGTAGTCAGCGTCGTAGTGAATAGTTTCCGGGTCGAACGCGGCGTTGTCGATCAGACCGGTAATGCCGTTTCGGCGTAGAGACACATGACCGAACGATTCGGTTTCATCGGCAGACTGAAGCGGGCGGTTCGGGATGATAGGAACCGTGATCGACTCAGCTTCGATGTCCGCTACTCCCATTCAATAGTCGCCGGTGGCTTTCCGCTGATGTCGTAGGTAACGCGCGAAATTCCATCGACTTCATTGATGATGCGCAAGGAAACATGCTCAAGGAATTCATATGGCAATCGCGCCCAGCGTGCTGTCATGAAATCAATGGTCTCAACCGCGCGCAATGCGACGACGTAGTCGTACTTTCGACCGTCGCCCATGACACCGACGGATTTTACCGGCAGGAATACAGCGAAAGCCTGGCTGGTCTTGTCGTAGAGATCCTGCTTGCGAAGTTCGTCGATAAAAATATCGTCGGCCAATTGCAGGATTTTGACGTACTCGGCCTTTACCTCACCAAGCACGCGCACACCGAGGCCAGGGCCCGGGAACGGATGGCGCATGACCATATTCCTGGGCAAACCAAGTTCCAGGCCGATACGTCGCACCTCATCCTTGAACAATTCGCGCAGCGGTTCGACCAGTGACATGCGCATATGCTCGGGCAGGCCGCCCACGTTGTGGTGCGACTTGATGACATGCGCTTTGCCGGTCTTCGCACCAGCCGATTCGATGACATCCGGATATATCGTACCCTGCGCAAGCCAGTTCACATCTTTGAGCTTGGTTGCCTCTTCTTCGAAAACCTCGATGAACTGGCCACCAATGATTTTTCGCTTTTCTTCCGGATCCGAGAGGCCCTTCAGTGCAGCAAAGAATCGATCGGATGCATTAACTCGAATGACATTG
>JAUHYO010000167.1 GCA_030426325.1 Gammaproteobacteria bacterium
CGAGTGTCGCCACAATGGTTTCGAGTTCGTCTGCATTTCGAACCGAGGGGGCCGGTCGCGCGCCGCTGAATGTTGCAATGCGCGTGGCGGTTTGGGCGACGTCGCTGGTATTGCTGACAATGACACCGAGATGCGTTCCGAGCAGGGTTCTTGGGACGCGAGCTTCCAGTCGGTAGCCGCCCGGGACATCCTGCCAGTAGGCTTCAATTGCAGGTTCCGGTTTAAAACCGCTGCTATCCCGTTTGTAACTGATAATCGGTCCCGGCGCCTCGGCCGCAAAGACGTAGACCTCATCAAGATATGGCGGACTGGTATTGACCAGGCTGACCCGGTCGGCCCAGCGAGGCCCGTCATCAAGCACCAGTGTTTCACCGCTGGCGTAAACGACCTGGCGGTCGCTCACGTCGACATACAAAAAAGCCGAGTTGCCGTGCAGGGCAATGACAACTCGCACCGGACCATCGACACCGTTCATGACTCGCTGCGAGGTTTGTGGCAACGCCCAATCGTTAAAGTAACCATCGATTCGCGGTGCCAAAGGTAGCGAGTGCAGAAATATCTGCTCACTTGAATTCGGTTCGCCGATTCGCGGTGGATACTCCTCGACGTATTGCGCCATCGAATTGGCCATCGCCCTCGCCGTACCGGCCAGCATCTGTTGCTGACTGGCGCGCAGTGCGGACTCGGTCTCGCGTATGAATTCGCACCCGGCCCACGGCAACAGCAAGGCAAGCAGACTGACGAAAAGCAGCTGGCGTCGGAGATTCATCGATGCGCGGTTAGTTGCTCAACCAGCGATAGCCCATGCCGTATACGGTCTCAATTGCATCGAAGCCTGCATCGATCGCAATGAATTTTCGGCGAATACGTTTTACGTGGGACGTGATCGTATTGTCGTCAAGGACAGCTTGTGCGGCGTCCATGAGCTGTTGGCGATTCTTGACGTGTCCCGGATAGCGCGCCATGGCATGCACCAGCCAGAACTCCGTCAGTGTCAAACCTACGGCCTGGTCCTGCCAGTGAACGGTCATGCGCTCTGTGTCGATGGCAAGATCGCCACGGCGAATGCTGCTGTTCGCGCTTTCGGGTTTCTTGAGGGCTTCCATGCGACGAAACAATGCGGCCACGCGTGCCATCAGGTGGGGCAGGCTGATGTCCTTGGTCAGGTAGTCGTCGGCGCCGAGCCTAAGCCCCGACACCGCATCGAACTCGCTGTCGCGCGCCGTCAAAAAGATGATGGGCAAGTCGGACGATCGTGCCCGCAGGTCCCTGCACAGCTCGAAGCCGCCCTCCACATCGTCCTTCAGGTTGACATCGATAACGACCAGGTCCGGCAACCGGGATTCGAATGCATTCAACGCAGGCGCCCGAGCCTCAAACGTATCGACGGAATATCCTTCGCGCCGGAAAGCGGCGGCGTAGTTATCCCGTATCGCCTGTTCGTCTTCAATGATCGCTATGCGTTTGGCCACAGTCAGGTTCCTTTTTGCAGAAGCCACAATTTGCCACATTCGGTCGGTACATTGCCATGCGGCAGCCCACAGGGTGACGGATTGTGCAGGTTTACTGAAGCTCACGCTGAAAGGAGGCCGAAATGCACGCGGTACAAAAAGACATCAAATCTTGGTTGTGGGTGATGGCGCTGGTCATCGTACTGGCAGTGGCACCGGAGCCCGTCGCGGCAGAAGGCATTTCGCCGGGCGAACTGCAGTCGGGCAGTCTGCTGCTGCGCATGCAAAACGGCTACACCAGCGCAACCTTGCTGAACACCGACGTCGATATGGATATCAGCGGTCTTGTCGCACGAGTCAAGGTGCGCCAGAAGTTTCAGAACACCAGCCCTGACTGGGTCGAGGGCGTTTACGTATTCCCGTTGCCCGACAGGGCTGCCGTCGATCGAATGCGGATGCACATCGGCGAACGATTGATTGAGGGTGAAATACAGGAAAAAGAACAAGCCAGGAAGACCTATGAACGAGCAAAAGCCGACGGGAAAAAAACCAGCCTGGTTGAGCAGCAGCGAGCAAACCTCTTCACGACCTCGGTGGCAAACGTCGCGCCGGGAGAACTGGTCGTCATCGAAATCGAGTACCTGGAGGACATTCGCTACGAAAAAGGCCAGTTCAGTATTCGATTTCCGATGACACTGACACCACGGTATATCGCCGGGTCTGCACTGCCGGATCGCGTCGGGAGTGGCTGGGCGCCGGATACCGATCGGGTACCGGATGCGTCAACGATAACGCCGCCGCAGGTGACACACTCCAGCGGGCATCAACTGTCACTGACGGCCAATGTGAACGCCGGTATGCCGCTGGAGATTATTGCCAGTCGCTATCATCCCGTCAGCGTCAGCGAGAAGAAAAATCGATACACCGTTGCGCTACGTTCTGGAACGGTTGCCATGGACCATGATTTCGAACTCGTCTGGCGGCCCATTGCGTCTGCGGCGCCACGGGCAATGTCTTTTACAGAAACAGTCGATGGAAAACCCTATTTCCTGCTGATGGTAATGCCGCCGGATCAGGAAAAACTACCCGCCGGCAGCATTCCGCGAGAGACGATTTTCATTATCGATACGTCGGGCTCCATGCACGGCGTGTCGATGGAACAGGCGAAGCGGGCCGTGCAGCTCGCGCTAAAGGGCTTAAAGCCAACGGATCGTTTCAACGTTATCGAGTTCAATTCGACAACGACTTCGCTGTTTCGCCAAAGCGAGGGCGTGAATGCGATGACCATCCAGCAGGCATCGAAGTTCGTGAAAGAATTAAAATCCAACGGCGGCACAGAAATGCGCCCTGCACTGGCGCTCGCGCTTGATTCGCCGCAATCGGAAGAGCACCTGCGCCAGGTTGTCTTCATTACCGACGGCAGTGTCGGCTATGAAGACGAGTTATTCACAATGATTGAGGATCGTCTCGGTGCCGCTCGTTTGTTTACTGTTGGCATCGGATCTGCGCCGAACAGCTTGTTCATGCGCAAAGCGGCAGAAGCCGGACGAGGTTCGTATACGTTCATCAGCGCATTACACGAGGTGCAGGAGCGGATGGATGGCTTGTTTCAAAAGCTCGAGCAGCCACAAGTTACCAATATTGAAGTGGACTGGCCGAGCAGCGTCGTAACCGATAGTTATCCTGCTGTCGTCCCGGACCTGTATGTCGGGGAGCCCGTTGTGGTGAAGGTTGAGGCGAGCGGCAAGTTCCGGCGCAATGACACGATTCAGATTCGCGGTAACTCTGTTGCCGGTGCATGGACGGCTGAGGTTCCGGTGAATGCGTCACCGAACAGCGCCGGTGTCGCTGCTCTTTGGGCGCGAGCAAGAATTGGCGAGCTTTTGGATACTGAGCGGCGCCACTCGCAGCCAGACGACGTACGCGCGCGAATTGTCGAGACGGCGCTAACACATCACCTGGTGAGCAAATACACGAGCCTGGTTGCAGTCGACAAAACGCCGGTACGTCCAATCGGCGACCCACTTAACAGCGAGCTGGTGCCAAACCTGATGCCCTATGGTCAGAGCAGAAATGCGATATTCGGGTTTCCGGCAACTGCGACCAATGGCCCGGCATTACGGCTGATCGGGTTCGCATCAGTGCTGCTCGCCCTGTTCCTTCTTGCTCTGCAACATCATGGCTTTCGGTTCCGGCATGCGCGGTCACGTTAAGAAACTGGGTCGAGTCGTCGTGGCTTGCCTGCTGTGCTTCGGCTTCTGGCAAATGGGTCAGGGCGCCTATATTCCCGCCAAGGCCTGGTTAGCGCAGGAACTGATGCAACGAGCATGGACACGTTCGGCCGCCGGCGAGACGCGCGTTGCGCCCTGGCCCTGGGCCGATACCTGGCCCGTCGCGCGGCTTACCGCTATGTCCGGCAAGATCGACCTGGTGGTCCTGGCCGGCGGTTCGGGGCGCACGCTGGCTTTCGGTCCCGGACACCTCAGCGCGAGCGTCCTGCCAGGGGAAACCGGAAACGCCGTTATTGCCGGCCACCGTGACACGCACTTTCGCTTTTTGAAGGATGTCGGGCAGGGAGAGTTACTCACCCTCGAATCGACGGACGGTCAAAAACACACCTACAAGATTGTCGCGACCGATATTGTCGACTCGAGAAGAGACAGTCTCTTGCTGGACACACACGTCGCAACACTGTCATTGGTCACCTGCTACCCTTTCGAGGCACGCGAAGCGGGTGGCCCACTGCGATACGTCGTCACAGCGACGAAGTTACCGTGATGCAACCTTATTGCCGCATTTATCATTTATACATGCGGTCTTGAGTTTCAGAGCCATACCCTGTATTCGTCTGTTTCACTTTCAGGATATCGGCTACAGATGGCATCTCGTAAAGGCAAACTTACCGAGGGTCCGGTTGGACAGCACCTCGTCAAGATGACTTTGCCCATGTTGGTGGGCATTTCGACAATGATGGCTCAGGGGCTGATCGATGCCTGGTTTCTCGGCATGGTCGGCGACCGGGCGCTTGCCGCTTTCAGTTTCGGTTTCCCGATTCTAATGATCATTACCAGCGTGGCCATCGGACTGAGTGCCGGTACCTCGTCCGTTGTGGCACGCGCGATCGGTAGCGGTTCGGAGCGGCGTACTCGGCGCCTCGCGACCGACAGCCTCGTCCTGGCGTTCCTAGTCACCGCGATCCTTGGGGCGATCGGCATTTTGACCATTGAGCCTTTATTTCTGTTGCTCGGTGCGCCGGTCGACATGATTCCGATGATTCGCAGTTTCATGACTTTGTTGTACAGCGGCATTCCGTTCATGGTCGTTGGCATGGTGGGCATGAGCTGCATGCGCGCGACCGGCGACACGTTGCTGCCGGGCAAGTTGATGATTGCCGCGGCCTTACTCAATGTCGTGCTCGATCCAATATTCATTTTCGGCCTGGGTCCGGTTCCTGCTATGGGGCTGGATGGTGCGGCGATCGCCGCATTGCTGGCGAGAGGAATGATGTTCATCGGTACCGTGTATATTCTCGTCTATCGCTTGCACATGGTCAGCTTCAAGAAGCCCAAGCCGGGTGAACTGTCGAAATCGTGGATCGACATTTTGCACGTAGGACTTCCCGCTGCTGGCACGAACGCAATTATTCCGATCGCCGTGGCCTTTATTACTGCAATGATTGCTCGCTACGGGCCGGAAGCGGTCGCGGGGTTCGGCGTTGCAAGCCGGATCGAGTCGATGGTGCTCGTCATTTTTTATGCGTTGTCGTCGGTCATCGGTCCGTTTGTCGGCCAGAATCTGTCGGCCGGTAAAGAAGATCGCATCAGGCTGTCGCTGCGCCAATGCGCGATCTTTTGCCTGGGTAGTGGCCTGGTCCTAGCCGTCTTGCTTGCGGCCATGTCCGGATTCCTGCCGGGGCTGTTCAGCGACAATCCGGAAGTCAATCGGGTAACGCAGCTGTTCTTGTGGATTGCGCCGCTGAGCTACGGAGCCTACGGCATCGTCATGGTGGTCAACGCGGCATTCAACGGACTGGGCAAGCCCATGCCGGCGGTCTATATCAGTGTGGCTCGCATGATTGCCTTGTATCTGCCAATCGCATTTGTCTTGCAACAGTACTTCGGCATCGCCGGGATCTTCGCAGCGTATGCGCTGGCGAACCTGTTGACCGGCTTACTGGGCTACGTTTGGGCCCAGCACACCGCGCATAATCTTCTTTCGGTAGGTGAAGTGCATGCCGATCCCGCGACTAGCCATGAATAGCAGGAATGCGAACCACAAACCGTCATTTCCATAAGGCTGTGCCAGGTACCAGGCTGGCAGGAACACGACGAGCGTTGAGAACAGCATGATGTTTCGCATTGCCCTCGCGCGTGTCGCGCCGATGTAGACACCGTCATAAAGAAAACACCAGACCGACACCAGGGGAGAAGCGATCATCCATGGCAGGTAGCGCTTGGCTGTTGCGCGTACGTCGTCGATGTCCGTGAGCGTCGATATGATGAGTTCACCGGCGACAAGATAGAACGCGGTGAATCCGACGGCAAAAATCAGTGACCACTTCAGCGTAAGGTTGACCGCGTGCAGCAGCGCTTCGCGACTTCTTTGTCCGACGGCCTTTCCAACCAGCGCTTCAGCTGCGTGTGCCAGGCCGTCGAGGCCAAACGATGTCAGGTTCTGGAAGTTCATCAGCACGGCATTCGCGGCGAGCACCAGCGGACCGAGGCGGGCACTTTGCGCCGTTACAAAAGCCAGCGCGAACATCAACGCCATTGTTCTAATAAAGATGTTGGCATTGACTGAAAAGAATGCGCTGTAAGCGCTCATGTTTGTCAGCCGTTCCGGGAGCCAGCGTCCTTCATGCGTTCGCAAAGCGGCGACAGCGAAGCTTGCGCCCACCATAAGACCGGCGTATTCGGCGATAACCGATGCAAGTGCAACTCCGTCGACGGTCATCCCCAGCAGGACAACGAAGATCAGGTCGAGAACAATGTTCGTGATGTTGATCGTCAGAAAAATATACAGTGGCACACGCGCGTTCTGTAATCCGAGAAACCACCCGATCAGTGCGAAATTGGCGAGCGTGCCGGGTGCGCTCCAGATTCGAATTGAGAAATACTCGGCGGCGAATGCCTGTGTTTCCGGATCGCCGCCGATCAGGTTCAGCGCGATCACCTCGATCGGTACTTGCAACAGTAGCAGCGCGAGCGCAATTGCGAGCCCAACGACCAGGGATTGGCCCAGTGCTGATCGAAGACCATCGTGGTCGCTGTCACCGAAATACTGAGCCGTAATTCCGGTCGTACCCATCCGCAGGAAGTTCATGCCCATATAAATGAACGTGAAAATCGTTGCTCCGATTGCGACCGCACCGAGGTAGGCCGGATTGTCGAGGTGGCCGGTGACGCCGGTGTCGACCATGCCGAGCAACGGAACTGAAATATTGGACAGGATCATGGGCGCCGCAATGCGCCACATGTCGCGGTTTTGAGGAAGTGCCGGAGCGTTCAAGCTCGCATTACCCGAAGGCATTCACTCCGGTCAGCTCCTTGCCGACCACAAGCTGGTGCACGGTCTCGGTGCCTTCATAGGTAATGACGCTTTCGAGATTCAACATATGCCGGATAGGTACGAACTCGGCGCTGATGCCGGCGCCGCCGAGAATGTCGCGGGCGTCACGGGCGATATCCAGAGCCGCGCGGCAGTTGTTCCACTTGGCCATTGATACCTGCGTTGGACTGAGTCGCCCCGCGTCCTTGATTCGTCCCAGCTGTAACGACAAAAGCTGAGCGGTGGTGATGCGCCGGCTCATATCGGCCA